>JAFAHP010000404.1 GCA_019237175.1 Alphaproteobacteria bacterium | reverse complement strand
GCCGGGCAACGGGTGCAGCGGCTCCCATCGAGGGTCCGGAACCGCCGCGAAGTACCGCATGATCGACGCAGGCTCCATTTCCTCGTCGACCGTCGGGGCTTTGGGTTTCGCCATAGCCGGCAAGGAGATCAGAGCCACGCCAGGCGTGCAACTTTCAAGCAAGCGCCGCCGCTATCCGATCGAAATGATCGGGCTTTTCATGCGATTGCCCTGCATGCAGACCCAGGCGCAGCGCCATGCGCGTCACGCCGTCCTTGGAGGCGCCCGTCAAGCGGGCCGTCCTGCGAATGCCGCAGCCGTCGCCAAGGTGCCGGGCCATGAGTGTCCACTTTGCGACGAAATCTCGATCGAAATCGATCACTTGAGTGCTGCGGCGCGAGGCGGTCTTGCGCTGGAGTTCGATGCATGATCTCGTCGAGGCATGCCAGCACGTCGAGTTTTGCGAGGGACTGATGTTCGGGAGATCTTCGAGAGCATCCTGCCGTCCGAGACGCTTCGGGGCATCCTGGCGGCCACTCGGTTCCAAGAAAGACAGCGTCGACTCGACGGTGAACGGTTCGTGCGGTCGATGGTGATCGCCGCGGCGACCGGCTACGGGGGCCGGCAGGCCGACGTGATGCGGCTGTACTTCGAGTCGGGTGGCCCACGCGTCGCGCGGGGCGGCTTCTACGCCTGGTTCGGTCCGACGCTGGAGCAGAGCATGAACGAGATCGCGCGGCGGGCGCTCGATTACGGTCGTCGCCAGCCGCTGGACGTGCCGGTCCTGCTCGCCGCGCACGCGCGGGACTGGCATATCGTCGATACGGAAACCATCAAGCTGCCCAAGGCGCTCCAGGCTGAATACCCGGGCACGGGAGACTATGCCGCGCTCAAGGTCCACAAGCGGTTCTCCGTTGGACTCGGAACGGTGCATGCGTATCCTCTGAGCCCGGCGCGCGAGCACGACGCGCCCCATCTGGTCCTCGACGAAACCTGGCGTGGCCTGGGCCTGCTGGTCGATCTCGGCTATGCGAGCCTGAAGCTGATCGCGGACTGCGAGCGGTACGATGTCCGCTTTGTGCTCCGGCTCAAAGAGAGTTGGAAGCCGAAGGTGGATCGCGTCGCCCGGGGCCAGGTCACCCGGACCTTCTTTCCAGGGACCGACTTCGATGCGCTCCTCGACGAGGAAGTCCTGGTGCTCAACGGCAGGGTCGTCGATGCCGAAGTGACCCTGGGCCGGGGCAACCAGAAGGTCCGTTGCCGCTTGGTCGGCGTTCCGGCGCCGGACGGGAGCTATCGCTTCTATTTGACCAACCTGCCGCCCGTCGTGGGGCCGCGACAGATCGCCGACATCTACCGGGTCCGCTGGGAGATCGAGTCCGACAACAAGCTCGACCAATCCTGCCATCACCTCGATGAGATCTATGCGCAGACCGGCCCGGCGGCGCGGGCCCTTGTCCACGCCTCGATGACGAGCTCGATGCTCGCCTGTCTGATCGCCCACCGCCATCGGATGCGCGAAGCACCGCCCCGGCGTGTCGGCCAGGAACGCACAGCGCCGCCCATCCATCCGCAAATGCTCGCTCGCGCCATGGGCAGCGCCGCGATGAAGATCGCCGCCGCCCTCGATCTCCAGGGTCGTGCGGCAGAGCGCGAATGGGTTGCGATCGCGGATTACCTCGATCATCTCGGCAAAGATCCCAATTGGAGGAACCGGCCTTCGATATTGGATCAGCTCCGCGGCTGGAAGATCACCCCCGGCCGACCGAAGGCTGCCCGACTCGCGTCGGCGACGAGAAAAAATGCAAATTGATCACACATGGATGAACCTCCAAGATGGGGCGCCGGTTGCGAAGACGCTCCAGCAGAATACCGTGCGCCATCAGCCGCACCTTGCGCGTGAGCTCCAACTCGAGACCATCGGTGCCGGCGGCGCCACGGATCGCGGCGACGTCTCCAGGAAGGAGCAGCCGCCGGAAGCTGTCTTGCTGGTCGGCGACAGCATCGGCAAGCTCTTCCGCGTTGGGCCAGGGTGCGTTGCGTCGGAGGCGACCATACGTTCAGGCATCGG
>JAFAHP010000310.1 GCA_019237175.1 Alphaproteobacteria bacterium | reverse complement strand
GCCGGGCAATATGGCGATCGCGTGCCGACAGTCTTCGCGAGCGCACCAGTTGCGGGTCTGCGGGATCTCGAGCGGGACGCGCGAAAGGATCGCCACGCCGTTGTAGCCTTTCATCCCGTGCACCAGCCGATGCCGGTAACCCAGCATCTCGAACGCCTCGCTCGGGAATAGCTTGTCGGGGGTCTTCGTTTCCTGAAGGCACACGACGTCCGGAGCCCATTCCGCGATCAGCCGGCAGACATTCTCGGTGCGCAGCCGGACCGAGTTGATGTTCCACGTAGCAAGCCGCAGGCTCACGGGCCACCGCCCCAACGGCGCAACGGAGAGATCGCCGCGACGGTTAGATACAATGGCGCCCGGTCGGGGGGGAAGACCGGGCGCCTGCATGTCAGAAGCGTTGGGGGAAATTGGGCCCGCAGGGGAGACGGGACCAGTTTTTCAGAGAGCTTTGGGCTCTCTCCGCTTCTGGACCTAAGAGGTGGGGTGCGTCTCGGACAACGCAACCCCTCGATTTTTGCATAGCGGAGCGATAAAATTGGCATGCAACCAAGGGGAACGAATCGCGATTCGCTTACGCCGCACGTATCGTGACCCCTGGTCCCGCAATGGCTGCACGGCATGCCTCTCCGAACGCCGCGAACAGCGCCGCTGAAACCGGGTTCTCCATCACCTTGTATTCGGGATGCCATTGCACGCCGAGAACAAAACGCGCGCGCGGCAGCCTGACCGCTTCGATCTGGCCATCGGGCGCCACCGCCTCTACGAGCAATCCCGGTGCCAGCTGGGCGATCCCCTGCCCGTGCAGCGAATTGACCATAATCTGTTCGCTCTGGACCAGCGCCGAAAGCAACCCGCCGGGCATCACGGTGACGCTATGCGCCGGGCCATAGGGCCCGTCCGGCGAGTCCTTGGGCGGCCGATGGCTGATCCGGTCCGGCATGTCCCGCAGCCGTTGATACAAGGTTCCGCCAAGGGCGACGTTGAGCTCCTGAATCCCGCGGCAGATCGCGAATATCGGCAGGTCGCGGCGCACCGCCTCGCGAATCAGCGGCAAGGTCGTCGCATCCCGTTCCAGGTCGTGCAGGATCTCGGCATCGAGTGGTTCGTGTCCGTATTCGCTCGGATGGACATTGGACGGGCTGCCGGTCAGCAGCAGACCATCGAGCTTGTCCAGCACGGCAACGACATCGATTTTCGACCCGATCGCCGGGATCGTGAGCGGTAGGCACCCGGTCGCCTCAATGATTGCCGAGGGATACTTGTCGGCGACGGTATGAACCACCCGTTCTTTGATCGTGCGCCTGCAGGCGGGAATGCCGATGATCGGCAAAGGGCGGGCTGGCATCGTGGCGGTGCTCAATTACTCGTTCGTCCGGCGCAATGTGTATGGGTTCTGATATACAAAGAGGTTAGGGTCGAGCGCCATACCGAATTGCTGCTGCGTCAATGAGACCGCTGTGAGGTGGCGTTGCTGGTCGACCACGGTCCAGTCGCGCAGCGACAGCGGATTGTCGGTAAAGGTCATCCTCAGGCTGCCGTTGTCGGGATTGGCGGGATCGATGACTGTGATCCGCAAGGTGTCGTCGCCGCGCTCAAAGCGAGTGACTTCAAGATCGTCAAAGGTGATCGGGACCCGCAGCAAAAACCACGCGGGTGTCGATTTCAATCCGACTTGCGATACTTCGGCGAGCTGCGTATCGATATAATAAACATAAAAGCGATCGGCGATCAGCAAGATCGGGTTTGGCGGGTCGTACTGAAAGCGCATGCGTCCGGGCCGCTCCATCCACACCCAGCCGGCGGCAGTGCCGCCGTTGGCTGTCCGTTGATGAAAGCGCGCGGTCATTGTGCCAATGCTGTTGAGATAGGCCGCTACTCGCTGGAGGTCCGCCTGATCCGTGGCAGTCAGCCGTGCCGGCTGCGGTGATGCCGTCGCGGCCGCGGTGCCGATCGGTGTCAGCACCACCAGCGCCAAACCAAGCGTCAGCAGCCCCCACAAGCGCCAACGCCCCGTCGTTCTGCACGCCCGCCCCGCGGCCCTCTCGATCATTTTCTGCTCCACCCCGCCAAGGCGGCGGTGCCGGGGAGATGAGGCCGCGCGCAGCTTGCGTCAATTGCGCTTATTCGCCCGCTCGCACGAGGACTTCGCGCTTGCCGACATGATTTGCCGGGCTGACGATGCCTTCAGCCTCCATCCG
>JAFAHP010000304.1 GCA_019237175.1 Alphaproteobacteria bacterium | reverse complement strand
CGCGGCGGCTTTTTCCGTCCAGGCTTTCGACGCTTCGGCTTTGGTCACCCTGGCTTCGTCCATCCGGGGTTCGGACGCGTCGGCTTTGCCCATGCGAGTTTTGGTGGCGGGTTCCGCGGCGGCGGTCGCAGATAGCATGATCGAGCGGGCTGCCTTTCGGGGCGACCGTGAGGTAAAAAGTCGCGTGAGGCCTTCCGCAAAATCGGCCACCCGAGCTACCTTCTGGGTTGGAAAGCCGACTGGCGTTCGGACCCGGATCGACGCGGTTGCGCCGATAGCGGACACCGCGTCTTGACCGGCGCAGTACCGCAGGACGCTATGGCGGTGTCATACGGCTCCAATGGGTCGCAACATCCTCGGGCGCGGCTGGAGTAGGCCCGAGATCGACGGTATCGCCGCGGTCCCACCAGGCGCCGCGGAAACGGCCTCCAGCGGCGTGCAAGACCGCGCCGCTCGCGGTACACGCGGACGACGCCAGGAACGCCACTGCAGGCGCGACCAAATCAGGCGCCAATTCGGGGGCGTTTCGGCGCAACACGCGGGTCGCCGCAACCGGCGATACGGCGTTCACGTGGATGTTTACATCGCGCAGCTCCGCCGCCAGACCTACCATCAGCCCGACCTGCGCCATCTTGGCGGCCGAGTAGGCGGTCAGGCCCGGCACGCAGTCCTCGACCCTCATGGCCCTACCGGAGGTCGTGAATACGATGCGTCCGTACCCCTGATCGCGCATGTGGGGGATCGCGGCACGAGCGAGATCGAATGGCGCGCTGATGCCGATCGCGACCATGCGGTCCCAAACGGTGTGCCCGGTTTCCGCAAGGCTCGCAAAGACGACAAGGCCCGCATTGTTCACAAGCGCATCGACGCGACCGTATCGGGAAATGGCGAATTCGATAATGCGCTCGCCCGCGCCGCGGTCTTCGAGATTCTCATGGCAGGCAGTGGCAATGCCGCCGGCGGCGTTAATATCCGCGACGACCGCGTCCGCGACGGAGGGGTCGAAGCCGGTTCCGTCCTGTGCTACGCCTGCATCATGAACGATGAGGCTGCCCCCACGCGCAGCAATCAGCCGCGCGTACGCCGCTCCCAGACCGCGGCCCGCGCCGGTAACGACGACGACCTGACCGTCAAAGCGGATTGGTTGTTGCGCCGACACGGCGGGCGCTTATCCGGGAAGCTCGTTCAGCGCCGCCGCCACCGCCTTCGGCTCCGTAAACATGGCGTAGTGGCCTCCGCCGATCTCGCGGCAGTGCCAACCCGCCTCACGCGCTCGCGCTATCAGACCCCGGTAGAGGTCCGACTGCGTGGTCTGGATGAAGGCGCGCGGCAATGCCGCGGCTTGCGGGGAACTCAGCCGCACCGGCTCCGCGAACGGTCGCAACGGATGGGGTTTGAGACGCGCGGAGACCCACTCCCGCAACGGATGCTCCGATAGCCTCTCGATCGCATAGGGCGCTGGAGGCACCTTCCACCCGTCGCCCTCCGCCACGGCGGAGGCGCGAAGCTGCGCAGCCATCGTCGGGCCGATCACATCATTGTTCGAGTCCCCATCGCGCGGCACCGACGCATCCAGGTAGACCAATCGGCGAATGCGATCGGCTACCCGCTCCGCGACCGCCGTTATGACCGTGCCGCCGTAGCTGTGGCCGACCAAGATCACGTCGTGCAGGTCCCGGTACTCGAACAGAGCGACAATGTCGAAAGTGTGCGTGTCGAGGTCGATATCCGGGCTCAATAGATGCGCCCGCTCGCCGAGCCCGGTCAGTGTCGCCGGGATCACCCTGTGACCATGAGCGCGAAGATCGGGGGCGACGTGCCGCCAGCACCAGCCGCCAAGCCATGCACCGGGAACGAGCAGAAACGTCGACACAGCGAAGATGAGAGTAGGGCCAAACCCGCGCTGACGCGAGCGTCGTCGCGAAGGTCCACCTTGGGGCAATAGAGACGCGTTCCCCGCGGTCCGGCTGAACGGACGCGGTCGGATTGAAAGGCGGTCCTCTGCGCCGACGATTAGGCGACAGCGGCGTTGTCGGTCAGCCTCTGCGAGGGGTTACTGGGCGACTGCCGGAATGAAATAGCGCTTTACCATCTCCAGCAGATCACCGCAATTGGCACCGGACGCCATGAAAAACCCAATGACTTGGAGATCATTGTAGATTTGAACCGTCAGGCGCGACCTTTCGGTTATTTCACCAAACGTGGCTTGTTGGATTGTCGGTATTACAATTCGGTTGATATGTCGAGCCATATTTATAAA
>JAFAHP010000136.1 GCA_019237175.1 Alphaproteobacteria bacterium | reverse complement strand
AGCGACGGCACTCCGGTTTATTCGACGTATCGACGTTCTCTGATTACAGGCTGGAGTGTGGCGATCGGTGTGCCCAGAGAATTTGTCGATGGCCCGCAACGACGGGCGTGGATGCTGGCTGTCGGCGGTGGGATTTCGCTCGTCGCCCTAAGTCTCGCCCTCGCCTATTTGATGGCACAGGCGATCCGGCGGCCCGTTGACAAGCTTGCCGCGTTTGCCAGGCAGATGGGGGGCGGCAAACCAGCGAGCCGCCTTTACAGCGGTGTACGGGAGCTGAACCTGGTCGGTGATGCGCTTCACGACGCTGCAATCAGATTGATGCACCACCGCGAACACCTCGAAGAAGTGGTCGCAGTACGAACCCAGGAACTCGCCGACGTCAACAATCAGCTACGGGCGGAGATCGTAGCCCGGGAGCAGGCACAGATCACCCTGCTGCAAACGCAGAAGATGGAGGCGATGGGCCAGCTCACTGGAGGAATTGCGCACGATTTTAACAACCTTTTGACGGTGGCCTGCGGCGCCTTGGACATGCTCAGCGCGCGCATTTCCGACGAGACCAGCCTACGGCTGCTGCGCAGCGCCCAAAGCGCCATGTGGCGCGGCGCGAGCCTGACGGGCTCACTGCTGGCATTTGCGCGCAAACAGCGTCTCGAACCCGTGCTCGCCGACCTCAACTCGGTCATCGTCGAAATGTCCGAGATGTTGCGCCGATCCATCGGTCCTTCGATAGAGATCCGGCATAGCTTGGCCGCCGGCCTGTGGCCGGTCCTGATCGATATCGGCCAGATCGAGACAGCGCTTCTCAACGTGACCATCAATGCACGCGACGCGATGCCCGACGGGGGAATGCTGTCGATCACAACCGCGAACGTCAGCAACGGGTTGGCGGAGGAGGCCGCGGTTCGGGATTGCGTGCTGTTGTCGGTGGACGACAGTGGGACCGGGATGAGCCCCGAGGTCATGAAGCGCGCCTTTGATCCATTTTTCACGACCAAGGAGGTCGGCAAGGGCACCGGGTTGGGGCTGTCGATGGTCTTCGGCGTCGTCCACCAGTCAGGAGGCACGGTAAGCCTTCGCAGTCAAATCGGGGTTGGGACGACGGTCCTGATCTATCTGCCGCGGGCGACCGGCATTTCTGCGGCGCCCGCGGGCCCGGGGTCATCGGTCATGAGGCTCGGTGGCGACGCACGGGTCCTGGTGGTCGACGACGATCCCGCGGTGCGGGGGCTGACCGCCGAATGCCTTCGCAAATGCGGCTATTCGACGATGGAAGCCGACAGCGGCAAGGCCGCGCTGACCCTGCTCGACGGCGAGGATCGCTGCGATCTCGTCGTCATGGACGAGGTGATGCCGGGGCTTTCGGGCCGGGAGACGGCGCTCCTGGCGCGACGCGCCAGGCCCGGCCTCAAAGTGCTGTTCTTGAGCGCCTACGTCGCAGACGACCAGCGCGGCGGCGACATTTGGCTAAAGAAACCCTTCAAGACGCGCAACTTGGCCGAGGCAGTTTCGAAGGCACTGCAATGATCACGCAGATCCTCTTTCAGCTGACCTCGGCTGCGGCTTCGATCGGTCGCGTAAACACTTCGAGCCATACTGTGTCACGGCAGTTTAATGCGGTTGCGCTGGGGGCGGTCGCGGCAGATTTTACCGAAAAATTTCTCTTTACGGGTCGCCCGGATTATCTCGTCGGCCTGATGCTGTTTACGGTCCTGACGGTGAGGACCCTCTTGATTCTCGTTTTCAGAGGGATCGAAGGAAGCACGGTCCGGCGGCGGGTTGCTTGCGCCGCAGCGTTTGTCGTCTGCACCGTCACTTCGATCGCCGGGCAGCTCTACGTTGGCGGCAGGATCGAGGCGATGACCCTGGTGCCGCTGGCGGGCATCGGCCTCGGTTGCCTCGGCGAGGCGTCGAACGACATGGTCATGCGCCGGCGATGCGTTCTGGGTATGGGGTGCGTTATGGCCGCCTTCGGGCTGGCGACCGAAGCTTGGGGTTTGGTCTTCAAGAACCTCCTTTCCGACGTCGGCGCGACGGTTTACAGCATGAACAAGTACCGGGACTGGCCGCTGACGGCCGTCGCGATTTGGCAAAGGCGAAGACCCGCCGTTTGATCGGCGTGGCTTTGCCGATGGTACGCCGTAGCTGTAGCCGCTGTAGATCCTATGGGCCTCGCACCGCGGCTGGGCAAGAATGCAGACAGGTATGCGAAATCGGCAACTTCA
>JAFAHP010000021.1 GCA_019237175.1 Alphaproteobacteria bacterium | reverse complement strand
GCCATCTTCGGGCCGAGCTTGTCACCCGAAACGCGTGCCGTCGTGGATGGGGCGCCTCCGGGGCAGCGTGCCGGGCTGATCCTTGGCAGCCCCGATTTCATGCGCCGCTAGGTAACGGCGTCATTCACGACCATTTCGGGGGCATTTTTCGATCGGCGATAAACGCCGTGGGCACGCTGGCTGGCTGCCGCCGGTCGCGGTCTTCATCGTTTTTTAACAACGTTGCGCGATTATCGGCCGCCGGACGATGCTAAAGGTTGCGATCCGCCGCGTGATTGCCACTCCAACGGCCTCGTGCGGTAGAGCGCCGAACAATAGGTCCCTGCCCATCTCGGATAGCGGTTTTGCTGTCTCATTTTTGTCTTGGAACCAAGATAGAACTAAACGGCAACTTCATTGCATCTCCAACGGCTTGGTGCTATACCAAGTCCGGTAATGAAATTACCTTGCCGGCGCATGGGCAACTCGGGGGCTATAATCTTTGGCGGCAAACAATTGTCGAATCTCCCTCTTGATCTCCGATGTAAAATCCTAAGCAGGAGCGCACGGGTGCGCCAGAGAGTGTTTTACGCCGCGAGCCTGGCCGCCGTGCTGATCATTGCCGGCTGCCACGGTGCTCCGCCTTTGCCGCCGGCACCTCCGGCATCGGCATTGCCATCGAGCGAATACATCATCGGTCCGGGTGACCAACTGAATATCTTTGTTTGGCGAAATCCCGAGCTGAGTATCAGTGTGCCCGTCCGGCCCGACGGCCGCTTGTCCCTCCCCCTGGTCGAAGACGTTGTTGCAATTGGGAGAACGCCGACCCAACTCGCCCGCGAGCTTGAAGGGCGCTTGGGAAAATACGTCAAAGAACCGGTGGTCACCGTCATCGCCACCGCGTTTGTTGGTCCGTTCACGGAGCAGGTGCGCATCATCGGTGAAGCCTCGCAGCCGCGCGCCATCCCTTATCGCACGGATATGACGGTGCTCGACGCGATGATCGCGGTGGGCGGTCTGACGCGCTATGCGGCGGGTAACGACTCGGTGATCGTGCGAACCACCGGCGGGAAGCAATACACCTATGCGGTGCATCTCGACAGCCTGGTCCGAGATGGCGATGTGTCGAGCAATGTCGCACTTCAGCCGGGTGACATTCTGATCATCCCGCAGCGTCTGTTCTGAACATGGTTGACCATGCCCGCCAGGGGCGCGTCCCGGAACCGGGCGATTTCCACCCGGTCACACCACTGGCGAGCCATACGTTCGCCGCGTTGATGTGGAGTAGTTGATGAATTCGGTCATAGCCCAGGCGATGCCGTTTTTGCAGATGGTGTGGCGGCAAAAGTGGTTCGCTGTCGCCGCGGCATGGCTCGTGTGTACCGTCGGATGGATCGGCGTGGCCCTGATGCCGACCAAGTACGAGTCCGCGGCCCGGGTCTATCTCGACGTCGATCCTTTGCTGACGCCGCTGCTGCACGGATTGGCCGCCGACACCGATCCCTCGCGTCATCTCGATTTTCTGACGCGCACGCTGCTGAGCCGGCCGAACCTGGAACAGCTCGCCCATTTGACCGATCTCGATGCGGGGATCACCGGGCAGTCGCAAAAGGAGCAACTTCTCAAACGCTTAGCTTCCAGCATCGCGATCGGCTCGTCCGGTCCTAATCTGATGGAGATTTCCTTCCGGGACAAAAGCCCGGAGACGGCGAAAAACGTGGTTCAGTCGCTGTTGACAGTCTTCTCGGAAAAGGCTGCGGGCAGCAGCCGCGCCGAGATGGACAGCGCCCAGCGCTTTCTCGACGAGGAGATCGCCGCGTACCGTGACCAGCTGCGCGCCAAAGAACAGCAGCGTGTCGATATGGCGAAGCTCTATCCCGACCTCATTTCAATCGCCGGCCCAGACACAACCGGCCCGGCAGGGGTCACCCGAAGCCGGCTCGATCAGGCGCGCGATCTGGTGGGTAGTACCAAAAACGAGCTCAGAGATGCGATCACCCAGCGCGATTCTCTGAAAAAGGAGCTGGCGTCGGTACCCCCGATATTAACCGTCGACGGCGCGCCGCAAGTTATCATCAACGGTGGCAAAGCGCAGAGCCCGGACGAACAGCGCCTCGCCCAGATGCAGGCCAATCTCGACCAGCTCCGCCTCAAATACACCGACCAGCACCCGGACGTGATCGCGACGCGCGCCGAGATCAAAGAATTTCAAGCGGAGATGAAGCATTCCGCCGGCGGATCGGGTGGCCCGCTCAAGTCGCAGATCCCCAACGCGGTTTATGATCAGCTCAAGGTCCGGTTGGCCGATGCCAACGGCCAAGTCGCCACCGCGCAGCACCGATTAGCCGACGCCGAAGCATTTCTCGAGCGCGTCGAAAAGATTGCCCAGTCGGCGCCGACGGTGTTGCTGCAAATCCAAGATCTCGAACGAGATAACGCGATACTGCAGCGCAACTACGATGAGCTGGTGTCGCGTCGCCAAGCGACGAATATTGCCGATGCTGCCGATACCAAAACCGAAAAGATCCAATTCCGCATTATCGACCCGCCGCAGGTACCGCTGGTGCCGGCCGAGCCCAATCGTCCGGTGCTCGTCTCTCTGGTGCTGTTGGCCGGACTTGGCGCTGGCGTGGCGGCGCCGATCCTGCTGGGACAGCTTGACCGCTCCTTTGCGACGATCGCGCAGTTGCGCGATCTCGGTCTGCCAATCCTCGGAAGTGTGACGCGGATTTCGCTGGGCGTCGCGCGGCGCCGAGCGGCAATGCAGCTGGCCGGCGTATGCGCCAGCACGGTTATGTTGATCGCAGTCTACGGAACATTGCTGTTATTGAGCCTTAATCTTCATTCAATGGGCATCTCCTGATGGCGGAATCGATAGGGCTGATCGAGCGCGCGGCGGCGCTGCTGCGCCAACGCGAGGGAGGAGAGGCTGCTCCCCTGCCAGCGGCACCGCCGCTCGACGGGTTCGCACCGTCCGCCGCTGGCACGGCACCTGGCGCGCGCGACGACGCCGATATCGGCGGCACCGAACTGATCCTGGACCGCGGTCAGCTGACCAGCTTCGGGGTCGCGATCCCGTCGGCCGAACGGTCGCGAACTGCAGAAGAGTTTCGCATCGTCAAGCGAAATCTGACGACGGCATGGGCGGCGGGGGATCGGGCCGGCGACGGCCGCTTCAACCGCATCATCATGGTGACCAGCGCGCGGCCGGGGGAAGGCAAGACCTTTGTCGCGCTTAATCTCGCGCTGGCGTTTTCATCGGAAAAGGAGGTAAAGGCGTTGCTTGTCGACGCCGATACCCATGTGGGGCCGCGTCACTCGGCGATAAAGACGGTTCTCGGCATCGGCGAGTCCAAAGGCCTTGTCGATGTGCTGGCGGGTGCGGCGGGCCTGGAGGATGCGCTAATCCGCACCAATATTGAAAACCTCCTCGTCCTGCCGGCGGGAAGGGGCGGGCCGCATGTCCCCGAGCTGTTCTCCAGCAGGCATATGAGCGTTCTGCTAAACGAACTGACGCGGCGTTTTCCGGAGCGCTTTGTAATCCTTGATACGCCGCCCTGCATGGTGAGCAGCGACGCGGCCACGATGGCGCCGCTCGTCGGCCAGATCGTGTTCGTGATTGAGGCGTTCCGCACGCAATACGACGAGATCGAAGCCAGTCTCAGCATGCTGAGCGCCTGTCCACGCATCAGCCTCTTGCTGAATAAGAGCGAGCAAACGACCGCGCATTTCGGCTCTTATGCTTATGGCTACGGCTATCATTATCCCGGCGGCAACGGCGATGAGCAGCGTGGGGACGGGCCGGCGCCACCCTAAGGGCCCCCCCGCCGGGCGCGATCGACGACAGCATCTCAAGCTGACGCTGCTGCTGGTTGCCGTTGCCGCCGGCGAGCGCACGACCACCGCGGCCGCACAGCTCATCCCCGGTTTGGGCGCGCCGACTGCCGGCGCGCCATCGGGCGTGACCACGGCAGGGGCGCCGACAGCCCTGCCCCCCACCTCGTCCGGCCCGTTCGGGCTGCCCAGCCCTGCGGCAGCCCCGGGCACGATACCTGTGGGTGGGGCGGCAGCCCCGGCCCAACTGCCGCCACCCGGGCTGAGCCTGCCGGCACCAGGCGCCGGCATCACCACGCTGCAGGCCTATGACCCGGCTGCGCCGGCGGTGTTGATCACCCCCACTGTCTCGCTTTCCGAGACATTTTACAGCAATGTCAACTACACGGCGACCGATCATCAGTTTGCCGCCGCCACCAGCCTCATCCCGGGCGTTTCGATCTCCGCTGATACGCCGCGCTTTACCGGCGTGTTTTCGGGGAGTCTAGCCGGCAACCTCTACGTGCCCTCGCGCACCCTCGATTCGATCACCGCCAATGCATTCGGACAGGGCACGGCGATGATCGCCGCGAACCGCCTGTTCGTCGACGCCAGTACCGCCGCTACCGAGGGTTCGACCCAAGGGGGTCTTGGGTTCGTTAACCCATCATCGCTGCCGCGTAATCAGCGCACGCTTACGTTCACGAATGTGGTGTCGCCCTATCTTCGCGAATCCATAGACGGACTGCTTGACAGCGAGCTGCGTTATACTTTTGGGGCGACGAGTTTCGGCCAAAACACCACGATTAACTCGACGACGAACCCACAGAACGCGGCCCTTGCCAACGGTATCCAAAACGAAGGGACGTTGATCCTGGCCACAGGGCAAGATTTTACCCGTCTCTCGTCGCGATTTGTCGTCGACGCGTTGGATTTCAATTCGGGTTCGACCAACCAATACACACAATTCAGTGCCTTTGACGATATTCAATACTTTATCAAACCGCACATCGCCGTGCTCGGGCGGGCGGGATACCAAAATCTCGAGTTCAGCTCTTCGTCGGGGGCGAATTTCGCCGGAGCCACTTGGCTCGCCGGCGGACGTCTTGGCTCGGCTGCCGATTACGGCTATATCGCCCTTGAATACGGGCGCGTGCAGGGGATCTATGGTCTTACCGGGTCCGCCAATTATCAGATCACGCCGACCTTGACGTTTTATGCCAATCTGCAACAGGGCATCAATACCGGAGGCCAATCCTTTATCGGGTCTTTGGCCAGCTCAAGCCTCAGTCCTTCCGGTGCGATCGTCAACACAAATACCGGATTGCCGACAACCTTCTATAAT
>JAFAHP010000717.1 GCA_019237175.1 Alphaproteobacteria bacterium | reverse complement strand
GTTCCGGCCAAAGCTTCACCCAGCGGCTGAACCGAATATGCCAACAGCACGGGATGCTCGGGGAGCGCCCGTCGAGGCTAGCCCACCGGATTGACCGGGATATCGAGCATTCGACCCACCGCGGATAGTCGCGAGCAAGAGTCGATCTGACATATCGGGGTTTGTTCCATGGCGAGCCTTCGAACCCGGTCGTGACCTTCCTCCCTGCGCTGGACATTTGCTAGACTTACTCGAGCCCTCGATCCGGGCTGGGTGGGTTGATTCATCGAGGTGCCGCCGTTAGGGCAGTCGTGCTTGTGCCGATTTGGATCTCCGGCCTCGGCGATCGCTCGCGCTGGTGGCGGACTTTATTGCCCCCGGCGGGTTCGCGTAATGTAGAATTCGAAATTCAGCATACGGCCCCGGCTGCACCAATCATCCCTTGGGAACAGGAGGAAACCGCGATGCCGCTGACCGAACAGCAATTTCGGCAGTTCTCTGAGGAGGGCTATCTATTTCTGCCCGGCTGTTTTTCCGAGGAAGAGGTCGCGATCCTGCGCGAGGAGGCCGAGCAGATCTACAGCACCAACCGCCAAGAGGTATGGCGCGAGAAGACCGGGGCGCCGCGCACCGCCTTTGCGGCCCACACGTATAACGAGGCCTTTCGCATCCTCGGTCACCATCCGCGGCTGATCGAACCGGTCGAGCAGGTGTTCGGCGAGAAACTCTACATGCACCAGTACAAGATCAATGCCAAGGCAGCCTTCGAAGGCGACGTATGGCAGTGGCATCAGGATTACGGCACCTGGGCGCGCGACGATGGCATGCTTGAGCCAAGAGCGATGAACATTGCCGTGTTCATGGACGAGGTCATGCCGATAAACGGACCGTTGATGCTGGTGCCACGCAGCCACAAGCATGGCGTGTTGTCAGCCGGGCACGATGAGGAGACGACTTCGTATCCGCTGTGGACTCTCGACAACGCGACCGTCACCCGCTTAGTCAACGAGGGCGGCATCGTCGCGCCAACCGGCAGGCCGGGATGCGTGCTGATGTTCCATGGTAATTTGGTGCACGCATCGGCGCCGAATATCACCCCCTACCCGCGCCGTATTGTCTATCTGACGCTGTGCGCCATCTCGAACTACATCCGCAAGCCGACCCGTCCGGAATGGATCGCACACCGCGACTTCACGCCAATTGAGCCGGTTCCCGACGACGCGCTGTTGAAGTACGCGCGCGCCGCTTCGAGCAAGGCGGCAGCGGAGTAGGCGATGAACCTCCAGCGCTTGCTGCAACAGCGCGTTTCTGCCGGACGGCCGGTCCGCATCGGCCTGATCGGCGCCGGCAAGTTCGGCTCGATGTTCCTGAACCAAGTGCCGACGATGCCCGGTGTCAAGATTCCTGTCATCGCGGATCTTGATTCCGAGCGGGCACGGGCTGTCTGTCGGAAGGTCGGCTGGGATGCGCACCGCGTTGCACGCACACGGTTCGTTGCCTCCGGCGAGGCGCTGTGTGCTGATCCCGAAGTCGAGATCGTTGTCGAGGCGACGGGTTCGCCGACGGCCGGCATTGCCCACGCCCGCGCCGCGATCGCCGCGGGCCGACATATCGTCATGGTCAATGTCGAAGCCGACGTGCTGGCTGGACCACTGCTGGCCGAGGAGGCACGCGCGAAAGGTGTGGTCTATTCGCTCGCCTATGGCGACCAGCCGGCGCTCGTCTGCGAGCTCGTTGATTGGGCACGCGCCTGCGGTTTCGAGGTGGCTGCCGCCGGCAAAGGCACCAAATACCTGCCCGCCTATCACCAGGTCACGCCAGACGACGTATGGAGCCATTACGGCTTGACGCCGGAAGAGGCGCGCGCGGGCGGCATGAACCCGCAAATGTTCAACTCGTTCCTTGACGGCACCAAGTCGGCGATCGAGATGGCGGCGATCGCTAATGCGACCGGCCTGGGCGTGCCGGCTGACGGGCTCGGTTTTCCGCCCTGCGGCGTCGACGATCTGCCGCATATACTTCGCGGCTGCGCCGCAGGCGGCGCGCTGGAGAATGACGGCATGGTCGAGGTTATCTCGTGTCTGGAACGCGACGGCCGTCCGGTGTTCCGCGATCTGCGCTGGGGCGTCTACGTCGTGCTCAAGGCACCGAACGAGTACGCGCGCACTTGCTTTAAGGAATACGGCCTCAAGACCGACGCCAGCGGCTGGTATGCAGCCATGTACAAACCCTACCACCTGATCGGGCTGGAGCTCGGCGTATCAGTGCTTTCGGCCGCGCTGCGCGGCGAACCAACCGGACAGCCGCAGGGCTGGAGCGGCGATGTCGTCTCTGTTGCCAAACGCGACCTCCGTACCGGCGAGATGCTTGACGGCGAAGGGGGTTATACGGTCTGGGGCAAGCTTATTCCGGCCGGGCGTAGCCTTACCGAACGCGCGTTGCCGATCGGTCGCGCGCACCATATCGAACTACGCCGCGACATCGCCGCTGGCGAGATCCTGCGTTGGATGGACGTGGCCGCGCCGGACAGCGAGGCCATGCGTGCGCGACGCCAGATGGAACGGCGCTTTGCGGTGCCGTGCCCCGCTCAACAGATCTCCGGGACGTCGGCGGGATCCCGCGCCGGCTAACCGCCGGCGCCGCCGTTATATGGAGCGATCACCGTGCCGGTGCGGTATTCATCCGGTTCGAGAATGGGCTCGACCTTGGTATCCTTGAACTGGTCGAGGCTATTGCTTTTTA
>JAFAHP010000653.1 GCA_019237175.1 Alphaproteobacteria bacterium | reverse complement strand
CAGCCGGAGCATCCCGGGCTCGACAAGGAGATACCGGTCGGTCGGCGCCACATAGATTTGACCCGGTTTCACCGGCTCGAGATCGCTCGGCAAGCGTGTCGGCAAATTGCCGACGCTGTAAAGCAGTTCCGGCAACCGGCTGCCGCTATGCCATGTATGAACAGCAATAAAAATATTCCCCGCAAGATCAGGTGGTAAAGCAGAGACCATCAATCGCAGCGCGTCGAGACTGCCGGCCGAGCCCCCGATAGCGATCGTGTCGCGCTTCATTTTCTTCTCGACCGACCTGCGGCAAGGGAACATTATTTAGCGAACGGCAGCGCCGCCTGCTCGTTCCCCGATCGACGGCCCTGTTCGAAACTCCCCTCGTCTCTGTAACAGGAGCGGGCGACGCCTGTTCTCAAGGGTGTGACCAGGGATTTGCATCAATGAAGTCGTCGGATCTTCCTATCGTTGGGATAGGCGCTTCGGCGGGAGGCGTCGAGGCGCTCGAAGCGTTTTTCCGATCCGTGCCGGCCGACAATGGTCTGGCGTTTGTCGTCGTCACGCATTTGTCGCGGGATCGCAAGAGCATGCTCGCCGAGATCCTGGGGCGGGCGACGGCCATGCCGGTGGTCGATGCGCAGGACGACCAGGCGGTCAAGGCCGAGCACGTCTACGTGCTGCCGCCCGGCGCGATCCTGACCATCCGCGATGGCCGGCTGCGGCTGCGCCATACCGGGCCCACGGATCACGAGCGTGCCCCGATCGACGTGTTTTTCAATTCGCTCGCCGAGGACCGGGCCGAACATGCGATCGGCGTCGTACTGTCGGGCGGCGGCAGCGACGGCACGCTCGGCCTCAAAGCAATCAAGGAGAATGGTGGCCTGACGATCGCGCAAGGTTCGAACGTCACGCGTCCGCGCTTTTCCGAGATGCCATCGAGCGCGGTCGCGGCGGGGTTTGTCGATCTCGAATTGCCGGTCGAGCACATCGCCGAGCGGATCATCGCTTATATCCGCGATTGGAGTGCCTTTGATTCGGAGCGTCCGGCCGATGCGCTGTCGCGGATCTGCACATTACTGCGCACCCGCACCGGGCACGATTTCAGCGAATACAAGGAGCGCACGTTTCAACGTCGCGTACAGCGCCGAATGCAGGTCGTTCAGACCACAAAATTAGAGGAATACGCTGAGCGGCTGCAGCAGCAACCGGAAGAAATCAGCGCGCTGTTTCGCGATCTTTTGATCGGCGTCACCGAATTTTTTCGCGATCCGGCGGCTTTTAAGACATTACAGACGGCGGTTATTCCAAAATTGTTCGCGGATAAGGGCGCCGATGAAGAAGTTCGGGTTTGGGTGGCCGGAGGTTCGACCGGCGAGGAAGCCTATTCGATCGCGATCCTATTGCGCGAACAGCTCGAAAAACTGGCATCGCCGCCGCGGGTCCAGATCTTTGCCACCGATATCGACGAAGCCGCGTTGACGATCGCGCGAGCGGCCCGTTACCCGGCGGCGACTGTCAAATCGGTCTCCGCCGATCGGCTCCAGCGCTTTTTTGTTCACGAGGGCGGCAGCTATCGCTTGGTCAAAGAGCTGCGCGACATGTGTATCTTCTCGATCCACAGCATCATCCGGGACCCGCCGTTTTCCCGACTCGATCTGATCTCATGCCGCAATTTGCTGATTTATTTAAAGCCGTCATTGCAGGCGCAAATCATTCCATTGTTTCATTACTCGTTGCACCCTGGTGGATATTTGTTTCTTGGACCCTCTGAAAATGTAGCCCGACACAGCGAGCTGTTTTCGACCGTCGACCGCGAAAGCCGCCTGTTCCATCGCCGCGATCTGGTGTCGCGAATGCCATTGCCGCTGCGACAGTTTCTGCCGGCTACGCGCCAAAACGGAGCCGCGCGGGAGGACGGACAAAACCGGCCGTTGCAGCACTCTGACCTGTTGCGCCGGGTTGCCGCGACGCTGATCGAGCATTTCGCACCGGCGCACGTGATCGTCGACGAAGCGGGCCAAGCGCTCTATTTCTCGGCGGGGACCGGAAAATATCTGCAAGCCGCACCAGGTCCTCCCAGCCGCGACATTGTCGCGATGGCGCGCCCGGGACTGCGCGCCGATTTGCGCGCCGCGTTGCAGAACGCCAAAACGACCGGCCGGAGAGCCGTGCGCGACCGCATCGTGGTGCAGATCAACGGCGGCATCCAGATGATCAGTCTCGCGGTCGAGCCGATCAACGAGGGCAAGGAAGCCGTTTATGGCGTTGTCTTCACCGATCGCGGTCCGGTTCGGCCGGAAGAGGAGCATGACGGCCCGCGCCGCGAAAGCGAGGACAACACCGTCCAGCAAATCGAGAGGGAATTGCAAGAAACGCGTGAGCGGCTGCAATCGACGATAGAAGAGCTCGAGACTGCAAACGAAGAATTTCGTGCATCCAATGAAGAGCTTCTTTCAGTCAACGAAGAATTACAATCCACCAATGAAGAACTTGAAACCTCCAAGGAGGAATTGCAATCGGTCAACGAAGAACTACAGACGGTAAACAGTGAGCTCAGCAGCAAGATCGAAGAATTGGATCGCGTCAACGCGGATCTGAACAATTTGTTTCAGAGCACCGGCGTGGCGACCGTTTTTCTCGATCGCGACCTCGTCATCCGCAACTTTACGCCGGCGGTCACGGCATTGTTCAATCTGATCCCCCGCGACCGCGGGCGGCCCTTGACCGACATTGTCGGCCGGTTCGAATATGGCGATCTCGAGGCCGACATGCGCGCCGTGCTTGGCGGCACCGCGCCGATCGAGCGGGCGTTGACCCTTGCCGACGGAAAAAGGCATTTCCTCGCCCGGATCGTGCCCTATCGCGCGCTCAGCGGCGCGATCGACGGCGTGTTGCTGACCTTTGTCGACGTGACCAACCTTGTCGATGCGGAAGAAAAGCAAAAAGTCCTGACGGCCGAGCTAAGCCATCGCGTGAAAAACACTCTTGCCGTCGTCTCGTCGATTGCCGAGCGCACCTTGCCTGACGGTGAAACCAAAGCGGACCTCATCGGCCGGTTTCATGCTCTCGGACATACCCACGACCTGTTGGCAGACGCCGGCTGGACCGATGCCTCGCTGCGTGACGTGATCCGCGGCGAGCTTGCACCGCATCTCGGGGGCGACAGCGCCAATCTCCTCGTCGATGGCCCGCCGGTGGTGCTGAAGCCGCAGGCGGCGCTGTTTATGGCGCTTGTCATTCATGAGCTCGCCACCAACGCCGCCAAATACGGCGCGCTGTCGGTCCCCGAAGGCCGCGTCGAGGTTGGTTGGAAGATTGCCGGCCAGTCGTCGCCGCATGTCGAACTGACCTGGGCAGAACACGGCGGGCCTAGGATCGATGGTTTGCCAAAACGCGGTTTCGGGACGGAACTCATCGAAGAGGGCCTTCGTTTTGAATTGCAAGGAGAGGCAAAACTTGAGGTGATCGACGGGAGCCTTCGATGCCAGATGATGGTTCCGGCAGACCCCGACCGTCTCATCTTGGTATCTCCCGCAGAACATGCCGAGCGGGAGGAAGCGGCGTCATGAGGATGAATCTTACTGGGCTCAAAATACTCGTGGTTGAAGATGAATTCTTGGTGGCATCGCTAATCCAAGATCTTTTGGAAGATGCCGGCTGCGTCGTTTCCGGCCCGATCCCACGGCTTTCCGAAGCAATCGACGCAGCCCGGGCCGATGATTGCGACGCGGCTGTGCTCGACGTGAACTTGGGCGGCTATCGCGTCTTTCCGGTGGCCGAAGAGCTGTCGCGGCGGCACATCCCGTTTGTGATCGTCACCGGTTATGCCACCACCACATTGCCCGAGCCGTTCGACCGCAGCCCGACGATCCGCAAGCCGTTTCGCAACCAGGACTTGCTGAACGCCATCTCAAATCTGGTTGACTGCACCGCGTAGTCACCCGGGATCCAGACGCGTAAAGCCCGGACGGGTCCGCCCACCGTGTTGCGCCTCGCCGAATTCCCTGTGATGCAAGTTGATCGATCACCGCTCCGGCGCGCGGGGTATTTACAACTCATGAAATGATTGGCGCCGGCTCCACGTCTCAGCCACACTTCGGTTGCCGAGTGATCAGCCGCGGCATCCAAAGCGGAGTGCAGAATGAGGGCGGGGGCGGAATATCGCGCATCATTGCGCGATGGGCGGCGTGTCTGGGTCATGGGCGAAGGCATGGTCGACGACGTGACGACCCATCCGGCAACCCGCGCGATGGTCGACGAATACGTCGCCTGGTACGACCTGCATTTTGATGACGCCTGGCGGGACATCGCCCTTAGCCCGCCCGACCGGCAGGGCACGCGCGCCCCTTGGGCCTATGTCGCACCCAGGACCTCCGACGAATTGGGAGCGATGGGGCGGTTTTTCTCCGCCTCGACCTTTCTGAGCGCCGGCAACATCACGCATACCCCGGCCTACGGCCATCTGATCGCGCTGGGGCTTTTCTGCTCGGTTGAGGAGCGCAACGTCTCGCCCGAACAGATCGCCCATGCCGCGCGCTATCGTGAGATGATCGCCGCAACCGGCCGGTTTTTGACCTTTTGCGGTGGCGGGCCGACGATCGGCTATCGCATGCGCGAGAACCCGGCCGAGCGCGCTGCACTCCGGATCGTCCGCGAGACCGATGCCGGGCTCATCGTCTCGGGCAAGATCGGCATGCATACAAGCCCGGCTTACGCCGAGGATCTCTATGTCGGCAGCATCTCGGGCATCGAGATCGACGGCCAGCGCGTAACCTTTATCGTGCCGATCAATACGGCGGGCATCACCGTGGTCTGCCGCAAGATCGCGCTGCGCGACAAGAACCCGTTCGTCTCGCCATTGTCGAGCCGTTTTGACGAGCTCGACGGCCAGATGTGGCTCGAAAATGTGTTCGTGCCATGGGAGAAGGTTTTCTTCCTTGGCCAGTCGCCCGAGCCGGTGGTGCGCTGGCTGGTCTGGCATCACCTTTATGGCTGGCTGTCGAAAGGCGAGTTCACGCTCGGCCTCGCCTTGGCGTTGTCGGATGCGATGGGACTAGCCAGGCACGAGGCCACGATCGATTATCTGCTCGAGCTCGTCACCACCGTGCAGACCGTGCGCAGCTGCCTCGTCGCTTGCGAGCGCGACCCGCACTTTACCGCCAGCGGCTATTGCGCGCCAAACCATGCCCATCTCTCGGTCGGCGGATTGGCGATCCTGAATGCCCGCGCGCGCATGGCCGAAATTCTGCGCATCCTGCCCGGTTCGTCGTTGGTCGTCGCGCCCTCCGATCATGACCTTGCTGCCCCGGAGCTGGCTGAAGGGCTCGCCCGATCGTTTGGCGGGGGCGGCTACAGCGCGTTGCAGCGCGCCGCCCTCTTGCAGATGGCGTGGGATCACGTCTCCTCGGCGCTTGACGGCCGTGAGTCGGCCTTCGAATTGCACGCGAGTGGTGGCGTTCCGGCCTGGCGCGGCCGGTTGCGCCATCATTTCACCGACTACAACGATCTCGCCAACCGCGTCGCCGGCTCGCTCGGCATCGCCAT
This sequence comes from Alphaproteobacteria bacterium, assembly GCA_019237175.1. GTDB lineage: Bacteria > Pseudomonadota > Alphaproteobacteria > ATCC43930 > CGMCC-115725 > AP-15. The sequence goes on along the minus strand of JAFAHP010000653.1, from coordinate 663 downwards.
GCCGGCGATCGACCTCGATCATATCCGCGAGGTCCCCTGGGCCCCGCGCCGAGCTGTCACTCCGGCGGCGGCGACCGCAAAATCCAATTAGCCGCGCCCCTGGCAAAGATCAGAGCGTTTTTCGATTTAACGAGCCACCCCTGAGGTCGGTTTCCGCCAAACCGCATTTTTGCCGCCGCTCCCGTCATGGCAATGGACACCCATTCGGAACAGGGTTAGGCTGTCCTGATCGTCAGCAGCGGCCCGCGGGCGCTGGCGGCTGAGAGACACGAGCTTCTTTACGACGACAAGAGAAGACGCGCACTCCCGCCCTTTCGAGGACGAGAGGAAGCGCACGTGCCGGATTCCAACGAGCGTCCGCTAATACTGGCGAATAATCAGATAAAAACCTCTATAGAACTCTGCATTTCAACTAGGAGGGCAATAGTACAAATTAACAATATTATTGTCCAAAGTAAAGAGTCGATTATGTGTAGCAGAGACTTAATACAATATATTAATAACGGATCGGAGCCCGGGCAACGCCCGCCGGGTTCTCCCGCACCGGCCAGCGACAAATCTCAACGGCGATGAAGATTTTAGCTAAGCTAGGTCATCGCCGGCCTCGACTTCCGCTTTAACCGAAAGTTTTATCCGGTCGACTGCGCCCGTCAACCTTATTCG
>JAFAHP010000604.1 GCA_019237175.1 Alphaproteobacteria bacterium | reverse complement strand
TCGGCCCAGCGCGGCCCGGGCAGCGCACAGTCGAGCCTGATCGCCCGACGGGTGCGCTCGGCGCGCGCCTCCGACAGGAAACCGGCGACATCGACCGGGACATGCTCGGGGTCACAGATGAAATGGTCGCGCACCCAATAGGCCGCCTTTGACGCCTCGGCGAGGAGATGCAGCCGGTCGGCTTCGCTGAAGGATTCGCCGCCGAGCGCGTAACCGGCGAGCGTGCGCAAGATCATCAACGCCGCCATACCTTGCCCGTTCGGCGGGCATTCATAAACCTCGTAGCCGCGGTACGGAGCGCTGATCGGCTCGACCCAGTTCGATCGCTGGACGGCAAAATCCTCTTCTTCATGCAGCCCGCCCAGCGACTTTAGGCGGCTGACGATATCGTGCATCACCGGGCCCGAGTAGAAGGCCTCGCGGCCTTCGCGACCGATGCGGCGCAAAGTGGCGGCGAGCGGCGGGTTCGTCATCTTGTCGCCCGCGTCGGGTGGCTTTCCGCCGGGAAGAAAGAGCGCCGCGGTTACCGGATCGCGCAGCTTCGCCTGGTTGCGGTGCCAATCGGCGGCGACCCGCGGGGTCACGATGTAACCCTCCTCTGCCGCTTGCGCTGCCGGCTCCAGGAGTTCGGCCAACGGCCGCGTGCCGTGCTCGCGGTTGAATGTGCACCAGGCGTCAACGGCGCCGGGCACGGTCACCGCATGCGGCGTTTGGACGGCGATTTCGCCGATCCCGCGTTCGACGTACCACTCCACTGTGGCTTTCGCCGGTGCCCGGCCCGAGCCGTTGAGTGCCAAGGGTAATGTTCCTTGGCGCGAATAGAGGACGAAGCAGTCGCCACCGATGCCTGTGCTCTGCGGCTCGACCACGCATTGCATGGCGACTGCGGCGATCGCAGCGTCGGCGGCGTTGCCCCCTGAACGCAGCACGTCGAGCGCGGTCAAGGTGGCTCTCGGGTGCGAAGTCGCGGCCATCCCGTTCGCCGCTATCGCCGCCGATCGTCCCGGAATATTGAAGTCACGCATCGTTTTTCCCTGGCCCTTGCGCCCCGCCGGCGCAACCCTCACCCTCCGGGTTTGCCGCTTGCCGGCCACTAATGCACTGTCCTACCCTTACGGTCAATTCGCCAACCGGGAATAAGAACATATTATGGACGGAAGTTTGACGCAGTCGCTGCACTTTCCGGTTGCGACACCTCCCGGAGCGGGGGAGACGCTGAAGATCGCACCGGGGGTCGAGTGGCTGCGGATGCCGCTTCCATTCGCGCTCGACCATATCAATCTGTGGCTGCTCGAGGATGGTCCCGGTTGGACGGTTGTCGATACCGGGTATGCGATGCCGGAAACGACAGCGCGGTGGGAACGGATCTTCGCCGAACGGCTGGGTGGATTGCCGGTAACGCGGATCATCGCAACCCACCACCATCCTGATCATATCGGCCTCGCCGGCTGGCTCACCGAGCGCTGGCAGGCACCATTTTGGACCAGCGAAAAGGAGTGGCTGTTCGCTCGCCTGATGATCCGGAGCGGGGACGATTCCGGCGCGCTACGCCGCGACTTTGCCCGTCGAGCCGGGCTCGACGAGGCGGCGAGCGAACTCTTCGCCGAGCATCACCAAGGCTATCGCCGCGGCGTCCCTTCAGTGCCTTCGAGCTTTCAGCGGCTTGCCGACGGGCTGGTCGTCGAGATCGGCGGGCGAGAATGGCGGGTAATCGTCGGCGAAGGCCACTCGCCGGAGCTTGCCTGCCTTTACTGCGCCGAAACCAGCGTACTGATCTCGGGCGACCAAGTGCTCCCCAAGATATCGCCCAATGTCAGCGTCCAGGCTCACGAGCCCGACAGCGATCCGCTGTCCCGCTTTTTGCATTCACTGGAGACGCTGCGCGCCGCAATTCCGCCGGAGACGCTCGTCCTGCCGTCGCACAACCTTCCCTTCTTTGGCCTGCATACTCGGATCGAGGCGCTTGCGGCGCACCACCGGGCACGTTGTGCGGAAATCATCGCCGCGTGCGGGCATCCCCAGAGTGCGACGGAGTTGCTGCCGCTGCTGTTCCGACGACCCTTGGACCGGCATCAGATGGCGTTTGCGCTGGGTGAGGCGCTCGCCCATTTGCATTACCTGACGGGTCGGGGCGCGCTCGCTCGCCTGCTCGGTAGTGACGGGGTCACCCGCTTTATCCGCT
>JAFAHP010000436.1 GCA_019237175.1 Alphaproteobacteria bacterium | reverse complement strand
GGGCTGGCGCTCTGTAGCTTTAGCTCAACGCGGCTGTCTCGGCGGAGGGCGCCCGCACCCCACCTTCCCTCCCGCTCGCGGGGGAGGGGAGGGTGGGCGCTGACGGGATCCTTAACGGGAGAGGGCGCCGCGTTCGGCGACCCGGATCGCCTGGTCGAATGCCGCCATAACCGCGGCGTGCGATGAACGGTCGTTCATTGTCTCGACATTGGTGAAGCCGCGCGAGCGAGCCACATCGATCAGCATCGAATGCGCCGCCCAGGCGATGGTCGGATCATCGAGCCGCTTACCCGCCGCACGCAAAGCGCCGACCGCGCAGCGCTGTCCGCCGAACGAGCGATAGGTGCGCCGGGTCCAATCCTTGGGATCGGCGATCAGACCCCGGGCGTCGCGTAGCAGATCGGCGACGACAAGACCCCGCTCAGCCGGCGTCGGCGCGCGCAACATCGTCGGAGCCGCGGTTGTTTTGCCGCCCAGCCGGGCTTGAAACCACAACCGGCAGCCATGGCGACTCCACAGCGGGAAAAGCCCTGTGTCATACGGGGCGGTTGCGGGGAAATAAGTACCGTCGAATGGCATCGCGATCTCCTATCGTCTCCATTACCGATCCTTCGACGCCGCCATCACGCGGCGCACCTCTCCCCCGCGACGCACCTCTCCCCCGCGACGCACGCGCGAGATCGGGTCGAGGAGTTGCTTCTGGACAGGCTGCGCGCCGCGGCGTTCTGTTAACGGCCCGTTAGCCGTCAACGATCCCGCCATATCTTTGGACACCGCAGGAACCATCAGCGCTCCTTCGACCCCGGGCGTAAAGCCCGAAACAGAATGATTCCGAAGCGCCCGCAACCTGTCAATCGCAGAGCGGACCGAAGAAGCATCGGCGCTCGGTTGCGGTCGTGGTATGCTCTACGCTATTGACCTTGCGCCGCGTCGCAGAAGGATCATCGCACATGGCGCAAACCGGGCCGCTTTCCGGCATCACGATCATCGATCTTTCCCGCATCCTGGCGGGTCCCTATTGCACTTTGCTGATGGCCGAACTTGGGGCGCGCGTGATCAAGGTCGAGCCGCCGCAGCACGGCGATGATGCCCGCCATTACGGGCCGTTCAAAAACGGCAAGTCGGCATATTTCTCGTCCGTCAACCGCGGCAAGGAATCGATCGCGCTCGATCTCAAATCGCCTGACGGCCGCAGGATCTTCGAGCGCCTGTTGGACAACGCCGACGCGCTCGTCGAAAACTTCCGCCCCGGCACAATGGAAAAACTCGGCTATGGCTGGGAAACGCTACACCAGCGGTATCCGCGCCTGGTCTATGCTGCTGCTTCCGGCTTTGGCCACACCGGCCCCTATTCGCATTATCCGGCGTATGACATGGTGGTGCAGGGGTTGGGCGGGGTGATGAGCATCACCGGCCATCCCGGCGGACCCTTGACCCGCATCGGTACCTCGATCGGCGATCTCGGCGGTGGACTGTTCACCGCAATTGCGCTGATCGGCGCGCTGTTGCACCGCGAGCGCAGCGCGGAGGCAACAAAGGTCGACGTGTCGCTGTTCGACTGCCAGCTCGCACTGCTCGAAAATGCGATCGTGCGCTACACAACGACCGGCGAAATTCCCGGGCCGATGGGCGCTCGCCATCCTTCGATCACGCCGTTCGAGGCGTTTGCGACCGCCGACGGCAACATCATTATCGCTGCCGGCAATGACGGCTTGTTTGTCAAGTTGGCTCACGCGCTGGGGCGCGGCGATCTCGCCGAGAACCCGCACTTCAAAACCAACGCGCTTCGCAACCAGCATCAGGAGGCGCTGAAGGTCGAGATCGAGATGGTGCTGCGCGAAGCCGGCACCCATCACTGGATCGGCGTGCTCGAAGCGGCCGGAGTGCCGTGCGGCCCGGTGAACAACATCGCCCAGGCGCTCGCCCACCCGCAGACCGAGGCGCGCAATATGGTGGTCACGGTCGACGACCCGACGATGGGCCGATTGAAGCTTGCCGGCAACCCGATGAAGCTATCTGACTTTGCCGATCCACCGGCTCGCGCACCGGCACCCGATCTCGACGCCGATCGCGACCGGATCCTCGGTGAATTGGGTTTCTGATGTCACTTCGCTTCCGGTCCCGCCGAGGCTAACGCGTTTTCCGTTTTGGACCGAGATAAGAGCTGAAAACTGCTCTTGATTTCTGCCATAGCTACCGGCCGGAGTTTATCCTCGGGCCGCGCAGAGAGGCTGGGCAAGAATCCGCTGCATGAAGCGCAGTCGTGCTTCGAGACGCGCTCCGGCTGTGCCGGATCGCTCCTCAGCATGAGGAATACATTATTGATGGCATTAAGAAAAATACCTCATCCTGAGGTGCCTCGCCCCTTCGAGACGCCGCTTGCGGCGGCTCCTCAGGACAAGGCGAGGCCTCGAAGGACGTACGGCGCAGATCCAGCTCATTTGGGTTTCTTGCCCAGTCTCAGAGCGCGGACCCGGGGGCCGGTATGGTCGGCTAGGGGGTTATTCCCGGCCAGTGCCGCACCTCGACTTACATGGACACGACTCTATATCGGGACGGGCTAGGTGGGTCTTCGCGTCCTCGCTGGATTATGCGCGCTTCTGCTGGTCGCCGGCGGCGGCTTTTATCTCTATCTACGCTCGTCCTTGCCGCAGACCAGCGGCCGCATTCTTCTGAACGGGCCGAAAGCGGCGATCCGCATTCAACGGGATGATGCAGGCGTACCGACGATCGTCGCGCAGACCGAGGATGACGCCGCTTTTGGGCTCGGTTTTGTTCACGCGCAGGATCGGCTGTTCCAGATGGAGCTGATGCGCCGCTACGCCGCGGGGCGGCTTTCCGAGATTTTTGGCTCCGCGGCACTGCCGATCGACAAACAGATGCGCGTGCTCGGCCTCTATCGCGCCGCCGAACAGGAGCTTCCGCTCCTGTCCGCGGCGGTGAACCGGGCGCTCTCCGCCTATGCTGTCGGTGTCAACGCCTTCTTGAGCCGGCACTCGGGAGCGCTGCCGCTTGAGTTTTTGTTGTTGCGCTTCTCGCCCGAGCCATGGCGCGAAGCCGACAGCC
>JAFAHP010000291.1 GCA_019237175.1 Alphaproteobacteria bacterium | reverse complement strand
GACCCGCGAATGGCCGTAGGCTCCCATGACCAGAAGATCGGCGCCAAGATCGGCGGCGCGTGACAACAGCGTTTCGCCGATCGGGACGCCGGCCGATACGGTTCGCTCGATTTGCGCTTTAACACCGTGACGCGCCAAATGGAGCGCGATGTCGGCACCAGGCAGATCGCCGTGTCCATGCGGATCGGATTGCGGAGCGACCGCCATCACGGTCACCGCCTCGGCGGTTTTCAACAGCGGCATCGCATCGGCGGTTGCGCGGGCGGCCTCTCGGCTGGCATTCCAGGCGATCAAGACCCGACGGCCAACAATGTTAAAATTTCCGGCATAGGGCACGATCAGGATCGGTCGGCCGGATGAAAAGCCTACCTGCTCCGGCTGCGGCCGCATCACGGCCATGTCGTCATGGTCGGCGCCGCGCTGGCCGAGAATCGTCAAATCGGCATAGCGCGCGTGCAACCCAGGATCGGCCTCTCCACCCTCCGTGACCGCCCGCCACTCGGTCTTTACACCCCGCTGCACCGCCAGGCGCTCGAAGGTGCCGCGGATCGTCTCGGCTTGTTCGAGGAAGCGATCCTGCCATTCGTGATAGACTGGTTCGAGGACCGCCAGGTCTGCATAACCCGCCCGGCGCGGCAGTTCAGGACTCGGTATCGGGAACAGCCCGACGAGATGGGCGGTGAATCGTTCGGCCAACGTCACCGCCAGCTCGATGCGGCCGCGCGTATCAGCAGCCGTATCGAGCACGACCAAGAGGTCCTTGTAGCTCATCCGTCGTTCTCCCCCCGCTCAATCATCATCCATCACCATAAGGTCGATGATCAGGATAATGTCGATGATCAGGATAATGTCGATGCGCAGCCGCTGAATGATTTGGATCAACTTGATTTGGCGCGCAAAATGAGAGAAGACGGTGGCAACGCCCAACCGAGGGTTCTGCCGATGCGCGCACTCGTCGCCGCCTCAGTCGCATTGCCGATCATCGCGCTTTCCGGCTGCAATGATCCGGTTCGGGTGCAGAGTTTTGTTCCGGGTCCCGGAGGCGGCTTCACCTACAGCGTGCGCACCAATACCGTGATCACCCCAAACGACGACGGCGCCGCCGAAGAAATCCGCCGCGACTGGTTGGCGCAGACACTCGGGGCTGCCGGGATGTGCAATGGCGGATACGTCGTTTATCGGCGCGAATTGGTGGTCCCGCCACAGCAGCCAGCCTTCGGACCGACGCCCGCCAACCAACCCGCGGGCCCCCACGCGGACCTCGCGTTCGGTAACAGCGGTGATGTCGTCTATACCGGGAGTTGCCTATGATCCTGGTGACTGGGCTCAGGCGCGCCAGGACTCGATCAACGGTCCGGATGGCCCCTGCACGGGATCGCTGAGCGGCAGCGGTACGGCCATGATATTGGCCAAGACGCGCTCGCGATCGCCTTTCCCGGGGACGCGCCTGTCGGGGCCACGGCCGCCTGGATAGGCGCCGATGATCACAAGATCGGGGCTGGCCACTTCGCCCTTGTGCGCGACACCCGCAGGGATCACGACGACGTCGCCGGCGTGCAGATGGACAACCTTTCCGCCCTCGCCGCCAAGCCGCACGGTTGCCGATCCAGCGACAATCCCGAGCGCTTCATGCGCGGTGCTGTGATAGTGATGGTAAGGAAAGACGCCTCCGCGCCATCCACCGCTCCAGCCATTCCTGGCAAACAAGCGTTCGCACGCCTCGGCCGCACCCGGGCCCGTGTCAAGCGCATTGCGGTATACCACAAGCGGGAGACGAGCATTGTTGGGCACACTGCCGTCATCGATGAACAAATGCTCTTCGATCCTCATTCGGTCGTCTTTGTGCATAGCGCCTGCCTCCTGATCAGACGAAATGACGTCAGCAGACTAGGCCGGGCCCGGCATCCAGTCCATCGGAAATCGATACCGAGGAAATCACCACCTTTGGCAAGTCTTTAGCGGCTTCTATTTTTAGTCGAAATCTCGGCGTTCCCATAGATCAACAATAACCGCGGAGGCCCGATTTATTTCGATGATCATCGGCTGTGCTAGCAGCGGTTTAGTGGACAATGACGCAAGATCATAACCCCTATAGGCAAAGCCTCGCCCGGCGGCCGCATCGCATCAAGGCGCGATCGGCGGAAACCCGGTGGCCGACGGGTCAGCCGAGAGATACGGCGCCCGAGTAACAACCAAATAAATCTCTTGTTTTGTAGCCAAATTTGTAACGATGCAGATTGCCGACTGCCAGCGCGGACCGTATGTTTCACCAGGATTTCACGACCGGCAACCTCACAAATCGGCTGGACATGGACGTTAATACTTTTGTATCGGGAAGGATCGAAGGACAATCACCGGACAGGTCGGATCGGCTTCCGGCGGTGACGGCAGGTATTGTGATCTTCGGGCTGTCGTTGTTGTGCTGGATGCCGTTGTTGTTACCGATTGCCGTTTTTGTTCATCGCTGATGGGTGATAAAAACGGACATCGGAGCCCGCCGACGAGCCTCAAGGCGGGATGCCACAGTCCGCGGCGATGCGGCCCTCGACGAGGCCGATGGATGGCCATCATCGACTCCTCAAGGGGTCTGCCCTCCTCGGCCGCGATAGCTGCCGGCGCACACGTATATCTTAATGCGTTAAATCATCAGTCGGCGGCCAACTGATAGCCCCAAGCCCGTATCTGTGCGATCCCGGCTTGATAGCCCTTGGGGCTCAAGCTGAAGCGAAATTGCGCCTTCGCGGTAAACACGTCGATCAGGATTAAAGAGGCTTTGGCAAGTTCTTTGATGACAGCAAGCGACTGCGCGGTCGGAAAGATGCAATATCGCGGGCCGCTGCAGCTAGCAGCGGCACCTTTGTCGACCCGCAGCATTGCCTTGAATGGCTGTGGGTTTCCGACGATGCCGATATTGCCGGTTTGAAGCATGACAACAAGGGCGAAGGAGCCTTTGCCATCATATGTTGTCTGCCAAAATGGGACCGTGATCGAGCAGTCGGCGTTGCGGTCGGGCCCCCCGCCACATTCCGTGATCCAGTCGTCGGCCTGAAAGCGCTGCGCCGGAAACGCTGTGTCGGGCGGTGAGAGCAAAAGCGCCACGGCGATCAGTGACAATGCCCGCCACCGCGGGTATCGTGCGAGCTGCCGATGGGGCCGGTTGCGGAAGCGCATGGCGCAAAGGTCGGACTTCAACCAGGATGGGAAACGTTTAGTTGCAGCGTGGCGACGATCTCGCAGGATTGTGTAAAGGTCAAGCCGTTGTCGACATCAGGGTTGTTTCTCATTAATTTGCCTCAGTGGGTTGACGCGCCAATCTCTCGAAGATCGAATTCCCGCGGCTTTGAGCCCATTGATCAATTAATAATCAGCGGCGCGCCCAATTTTGGCCGCCTTGTACATAAAATGTTAACCTTGAATCCACTTTTCCCGATGTCAAAACAGTTGTAATCGTACCAAGATTAAATTGGAGATGAGCCGGAACTG
>JAFAHP010000234.1 GCA_019237175.1 Alphaproteobacteria bacterium | reverse complement strand
TCACGCCGGTGCCGGGGAACTGGACCAGCGGAGCATCCGCCGAATTGACATAACGGGTCGGGCCGCCGGGCCCGCCGCCTGGATCCCGCACCGCGCCGTAATCGACGACATAGGCCGTGTTTAGATCCATTCAGATGATTCAGGCTTAGCTTAATCGTCATGCCCGGGCTTGTGCCGGGCATCCACGGAAGCGGCAAGGCGTGTAGCCCTCTTCGTCATGGCCGAGACGAGCCCGGCCATGACGACTGAGTGGAACTTCAGTCTGATTCTGTGCACTAGCTCTGCTTGAGGCGCCAAACTTGATGCGAATGTGTCAAATTTTGTGTGCGCCGCCACATGCCTCGTCGGTCTGAGGCGGAGCCTCGTTAGGTATCATTTGTTTTGGTCGGCGTTGCCGGAGACTTTTCGAGGTGTGGGACGGCGGCGCACAGACAAAAAGCCGGGAGGGGCGATGCCGTCTCCGGCTTTTAACCGCGTGAAGCGAGAAAGGCTGCGGGTCAGATCCGTTCCAGCTGATAAAGTTCGTCCTTGATGCGCAGCTTGCGCCGCTTCAAATCGGAGATCATGTCGTCGTTGGGCAGGGGACGCTTGTTTTCCTCATCGATCGCCCGTTCGAGTGCGGCATGCTTTTGCTTTAGCGCCTCGATACGTTCCTTTTGCGACATGCATTCCTCCTCAAAGCCCAACAACTGGACCCAGGCTGACGCGAAGCTGCGGACTCTCAACGACGCCCGCTCCGACGACGAAAATATGTCAAGACGCATAACTTTGACAGGGCCGCGATGACGGAAATAACTGCAAGACCGCGCATTATCGTCGGTATAAGCGGGGCCTCCGGCACAATTTACGGCGCGCGGCTCCTCGAACTGCTGCGCCCGCTGCCAGTGGAAACCCATCTTGTGATCAGCCGCACGGCAGAGCTGACTTTGGCTCTCGAAACCGACCTGAAGCCGGCGGCGCTGAAAGGCAACGCCGATGTCGTTCACGCGATCGCGGATATGGCGGCCGCCATCTCTTCCGGCTCGTTCAAGACGATCGGCATGGTCATCGCACCGTGTTCGATCCGCAGCATGTCGGAAATCGCCAGCGGGGTGACGACGACGTTGCTGACACGCGCCGCGGATGTGGTGCTCAAGGAACGCCGCCGGCTGGTGCTGCTGGTGCGCGAAACGCCGCTGCATCTCGGACACCTACGGACGATGACGGCATTGTCGGAAATGGGTGCGGTAATCGCACCTCCGGTTCCTGCTTTCTATGCCAAACCGCGAACGATCGCCGAGATCATCGACCAGACGCTCGGCCGCGTGCTCGATCTCTTCGGGCTCGAGACCGGCACGGTCAAGCGCTGGGGCGAGCCTCCCCGGCGGGGCGACCGCTGATCATTGTTTCGCGGCGAGGCGCCGCAGCTCGCGGCGGATGATCGCGGCTTGTGGGCCCGCAGCCGTCGCGGCGCCGAGATAACGGTCGAGATTAGCCTCGGCGTCGTTCAGGCGGTCGGAGGGTTCGGCCATGCATCGGGAAACCGCAAGCGCGGCAAGCCGGGTTTGCGCCACCCTTTCGGCTTCGATCTCGATTGCCTTGATGCTTTCGCGCAGGTTTTGAATATCCGGATCGCCCGCGGGTTTGAGGCGGCGGCGAAGCGCCCGCAGCGGCTCGATGACTTCGACTTCGATCGAGCCTACCGCCCGCTCTGCCTCGTCCATTCCCGGCTGATCGAGCCTGCCGCGCCCCGACAGTCCGAGCCAGATCGCAAACAGGATCAGATTGACACGGCACCCCGCCTCGTCCTGCAATGCGAGCAGCGCAGCCGCCACCTCCGGCGCGTCATAGAAGGCCAGCGAAAAGGACCAAAACTCACCGGCTGCGGTCGCGCGTTTGCGTTCGGGGTTCATTTTCCGTTTCGGATCGTGGCGATGTCGCCCATTTATGATATGATGTTGTTGCAAGCGATCGCCATCGGCCATGGACCTTCACGCTGAAGCGCTGAGAGCGAAACTCGCCGCACTGAAGTCCGAACATCGCGATCTCGATGACGTGATCGCGCGGCTTTCGGGACACGCTCCGCTCGACCAGCTACAGTTGCAGCGGCTCAAGAAAAGAAAGCTGCTGCTGAAAGACCGGATTGCAAAGCTCGAAAGCGAGTTGGTACCCGACATTATCGCTTGAACCGTTGCCCCGGGGGCCGCTTGTCCGCACCCGGTCGCTCCTTATAATGACCACCAACGATCGTCTTGATGACGACCGGCGATCGTCTTATCCCGGAGGAAGGAAGCGAATGAGCGAGGCCGGTCCGGCGGTGGGTATCGTCATGGGAAGCCAGTCCGACTGGCAGACCATGCAGCATACCGCGCAGACGCTCGATCGCCTCGGCATTAACCATGAAGCGCGGATTGTTTCGGCGCACCGCACCCCGGACCGGCTCTTTGATTACGCCCGCAAAGCTCGCGAGCGCGGTTTGCGGATCATCATCGCCGGCGCTGGTGGCGCTGCGCATTTGCCGGGGATGGTCGCAGCGCTAACCTCGCTGCCGGTGCTCGGCGTTCCGATCGAAAGCCGGGCCCTCAAGGGTCTGGACAGTTTGCTGTCGATCGTCCAGATGCCGGCGGGTATACCGGTCGCGACCTTTGCGATCGGTGAAGCCGGTGCGGTCAATGCCGCATTGTTTGCGGCGGCGATCCTGGCCGTTTCGGATAATGCCGCCGCCACCCGCCTCGATTGCTGGCGGCAGGCGCAGACAGAGCGCGTTGCCGAACGGCCAGGCGCAGCCTGATGGCCGTGAAGTTGCTGGTTCCCGGTGCCACCATCGGAATTCTGGGCGGCGGTCAGCTCGGACGCATGACGGCGCTTGCCGCGGCCCGGCTCGGGTTTCGCTGTCATATCTTCGCGACCGAGCCCGATAGCCCGGCAGGACAGGTCTGCGACCAGGTCAGCGTCGCGCACTATCTCGACGAGGAGGCGCTCGACCGGTTCGCCGCTTCCGTCGATGTTGCCACCTTCGAATTCGAAAACATCCCGGCCGAGGGGGTGCTGCGGGTGGCCGCGTCGACGACGGTCTTACCGCGACCCGAAATCCTCGAAATCTCGCAGGACCGGCTGCGCGAGAAGGATTTTCTGCGCACGATCGATATCCCGACCACCGCTTACCGCGAAATCGCCGATGCAACGGCGCTGACGCGGGCGATGCGCGATTTCGGCTTTCCGGCGGTGCTTAAGAGCGTGCGCATGGGCTATGACGGCAAAGGCCAGGTGACGTTGACGCCGGAGACCAAGCCGGCCGACGCGTGGCGGCAGATGGGCGGCGAGATCGGGATTCTCGAAGCCTATGTCGACTTCGCCTGCGAAATTTCTGTGATTGTCGCACGTGGGCGCAGCGGCGCCTGGGCGACTTATCCGCCGGTCGAAAACCAGCACAGTCACCATATCCTGGATACGACCATAGCTCCGGCCCGGATCGCGCCCGAGATCGCAATGCGGGCCGAAGCGATTGCCCGCCACATCGCCGAAAAGCTCGACCTCGTCGGGGTGCTGGCGGTCGAAATGTTCGTGACCCCCAAGGGCGACGTCTTGGTCAACGAGCTGGCGCCGCGGCCGCACAACCCGGGGCATTGGACGATCGACGCCTGCGCCACCAGCCAGTTCGAACAGCTGGTGCGGGCGATTTGCGGGCTTCCGCTCGGCTCGGTCGAGCATCACTCGGACGCGGTCATGAAGAACCTGATTGGCCACGACGTCGAAAAATGGCGCGAGGCGCTAACCGAGCCGTTGACCAAGGTGCATCTCTACGGCAAGCGCCAGATCCAGCCGGGCCGCAAGATGGGGCACGTTACGCGCCTGTTCCCGCACCGCTGAACGCCCGTCATGCCGGCGGGATCACGCCAAAAAGCGGCGAGCTTCAGGCTCGACACCGCCATCGCCCGACGAAGATTGGCGCACGGCGCTCTTGAGCGAGCGGATGTATTCCGCGCTCCTCGCTTTTGCGCGCAAGTGCCGGCGGCGACGTCGCGACAGCAAACTTTTTGCTCCGCCGCGCCCGCGCGATGGGCCGAGGTGGGCCGGGCGCTCGCCACGAGAGGCGGGGCGCCAATCTCTTTCGTGAAGTCGGCAGAACGCTCGAACTGCCGGCCCGATGTGGTCGCCTCTTTGACGCGATTTGGTCCGAAGCGGCGACTGGTACTTGTCGATACATGCCATGACAGGTACGGTACGGTATGGTACCAAATGGTAAGTTTTCTGCGGCGGATGGAAGAAGCTCAATCCCCGGTCCTGAGCCCGATCTGCGCCCGCATTATCGGCGCGGCGTTCGCGGCATTCATGGAGAAAGGCTACGCCGGCACCAGCACGCTCGAAATTGCGACGCGGGCGAAAGTCTCCAAACGCGACCTCTACGCAAACTTTCCGAACAAGCAGGCGGTGCTTCTGGCGTGCATTAGAAGCCGCGCTCGACGAATGCGGCTGCCCCCGGACCTGCCGGCCCCCCGCAGCCCAGAGATACTCGCCGCCACGCTCACCAGTTTTGGGACAACGGTCATTCGCGAGGTGAACCAGCCCGAGGTGACAGCAATGTTCCGCCTCGCCGTCGCCGAAGCGGAGCGCTCGCCCGATGTCGCTAAGGCGCTTCAGGCGAGCCGGTCTGTCAATCGGCGCGCGCTCGCCGAGTTGCTCGCCAAGGCACAGGAAGCGGGAAGCTTGGGTCCGGGCGACCCGCAACGGATGATGGAGCAATTCTTTGGACTTTTGTGGGGCGATCTGATGATGAGCCGGCTTCTCGGGGTTGTGCCCTCCCCGGCGCCCGCCGAGATCCACAAGAGAGCGCGCGACGCCGCTGAGGTGTTTCTCAAGCTTTACGCGAACTGCGCCTGACCCTTACCCCAATGGGCGCAATAGGCGTAACGGGTTTGGCAGCCTCTCGGCGACCGTTTCGAGGTCCCGCCGCAAGCGGCTGACCCGCGCTGTGCCGGCGAGGCGGCGGTCGACAAAAGCACGGGTGTCGGCGAAACCTTCGGAGCGGTCCGCGAGCCAGTACAGCATGGCCGAGCAATAGATGCCAAAAAGGGTTGCGCGCTTGGTGTAAAAACTGAAATCGGTTGCCATATCGCCGGCCGCGTACCAGATGGCGTCGACCGTCTCGTAGACGAGCCGGGCCGCAAGCGCCGCGTTCGGCGGTAAAGCCAGCACGCCCAAAGCCCGGCGCACCGCTTCGCGCCAGGGCTCGACGATCTCAAAGCGGGTGGCGACCGCGCGGGCGATACGGTCGGATAGCCCGGCATCGGCTAGCGGCGAGGTGTCGAGCCGGTCCAGCATACGCTGGTCGGTCCAGCGGCTAAAACCGGCAACAAGATCGACGGCGCCACGCGGGAAGAGCGCCTGCGCTTCGTCCACGCCGAGACCGCAGCGCCGCGCCGCAACGCGCAACGCCGCGCGCGACCAGCCGTCGAACGGCACCATGGGCAGCATCGCCTCGATCAGCGCCGCCCGCTCTTTTTCGGCGAGCGGACTCTTCATCGCGGCCGCGTCTCCTTGAGCAGTGTCGCGAGATCGACCGGGTGTCGCTCGAGCTCTTCGAGGAAGAACAGGTGGCGCAGATCGACCATGCGTTGCGGATAGAGCAGGCCATCGAGATGATCGCATTCGTGCTGGACGACGCGAGCGTGAAACCCCACGACCTCGCGCTCGATCGGCTCGCCTTCGAGCCCGGTGGCGCGGTAGCGGATGTGCAGATGGCGCGGGACGACACCGCGCATGCCGGGTACGGACAGGCACCCCTCCCAGCCAAAGACCCGCTCGTCGCCCAGCAATTCGATCCGCGGATTGACCAATACGGTGAGATCCTGCGCGACATCGCCGGTCAACCCGCTGAGCCGTTCGCTGGAAACAAAGAAGACGACGATCCGCCATGGCTGGTGGACCTGGGGCGCTGCGAGCCCGGTGCCGTTTGCGTCTTGCATGGTCTCGATCATGTCGCGGACAAGTCGGCGCACCCAGGGTGCAGTCGGATCGTCGACCGCTGCCGCCGGTTCGCGCAACAGCGGGTTGCCCATGTGGGCGAGTTTCAGGAGAGCCATCTGCGGAATATGGCCGCGGCGCCGGTGTTGGTAAAGAACTCGCGGTTCGAGCGATCCTTGCCTTCACAGTCCGGGCCCCAAGTGCTAAATGAGAGTTGCGGCGGTGCAGCCGCGCTCGCCCCTCTTTGATGGAGAAACGCCCCCGTGCAAGTCCTCGTCCGCGACAACAACGTTGATCAGGCCCTCAGGGCTTTGAAAAAGAAAATGCAGCGCGAGGGCGTGTTCCGGGAAATGAAATTACGGCGCAGCTACGAGAAACCCTCGGAGCGCCGGGCGCGTGAAAAGGCCGAGGCGGTGCGCCGTTATCGCAAGCTGTTGCGCAAGCGCATGGAGCGCGAGGGCTACTGACCCGGCAAGACGGCTGCGCCGGTCCTCGTCCTGTCGATCCTAATCTCGCTAGCAAGCGCGGGATGGACTGAGTAAACCGAAACCCATCGTGGGAACCGTGGGTCGGTGGGTTTCCCCCGGATCAAATCCGGGATTAACCCACCCTACTGCCGATAAGTGTCAAGCAAAATTCCGCCGCCAGACGGTGCCAAAACGCGGCTCGGCTTCCGCTCTGAGCGCGATCGCATAGAGACGCAGACATTCCTGCTCAAACCAAGCGCGCCGTGGCTCCCAGCGAGTCATCGCGGCGACATAGATGTCGAGCGCCGAGAACCGCAGCCCCAAGAACCAGGGCGCGCCGGCTACCGCCTCGGCCTGCCGCCACAATCTCTGCCGATAGGCGCCGACATTCGCCTCGAAGGTCTGCTGCGCCGCTTCGCCCTCTACGAAGCGAGCGGGATCGTCGGCGTAGGTAAAGGTCGGGTAGACGTTGGCGACCAGAAAGACGAGCCACCGCAAAAAGGCGGGCCGCACGTCTTCGTCGGGTCCCGGAACCAGATCGGCGCTTCGCGTCCCGTCCGCGAGATGGAGGGTGATGGCCGCGCTCTCTGTCAAGACCTGCCCGTCGGGCAACAACAGCGTCGGTACTTGCGCGAGCGGGTTCAGGGGCCGCAGCCGTTCGCGAGCCTCGGTCGATTTAAAGAGATCGTCCAGATCCTCTATCTCATAGGGAAGGCCGTACCAGGCGAGCTGCGCCTCAACCAGCACTGACCCCCAGCCAGGCCGTGCGAAGAGTCTGTACATGGCGGGCTCACTCCATCGCCTTGACGATTTCCTCGCACATCTTCTTGGCGTCGCCGAACAGCATCATCGTGTTGTCGCGATAGAAGAGCTCGTTCTCGACCCCGGCATAACCCGCGGCCATCGAGCGCTTGACAAACAGCACGGTCTTGGCGCGCTCGACATCGAGGATCGGCATCCCGTAGATCGGCGAGTTGCGGTCGGTTTTTGCCGCCGGGTTGGTCACATCGTTGGCACCGATGACAAAGGCGACATCGGTCGACGGAAAGTCGCGGTTGATCTCGTCGAGTTCGAAGACCTCGTCATAGGGCACATTGGCCTCCGCGAGCAGCACATTCATGTGGCCCGGCATCCGCCCCGCGACCGGGTGGATCGCATAGCGAACCTCGACCTCGTCCTTTTTCAGGAGGTCAGCCATTTCGCGCAGCGCGTGTTGGGCCTGCGCCACCGCCATGCCATAACCCGGCACGACGATCACCGAGCCGGCATTTTTCAGGATAAACGCGGCATCTTCGGCGCTGCCCGACTTGACCGCCCGGTCCCCTCGCCCGGCGCCGGCGATAACGGCACCCCCCTCGGTGCCAAACCCGCCGAGGATCACGTTGAAGATCGAGCGGTTCATCCCCTTGCACATAATGTAGCTGAGGATGGCGCCGGACGAGCCGACCAGGGCCCCGGTGATGATCAACAGGCTGTTTGACAAAGTAAAGCCGATGCCGCAGGCGGCCCATCCTGAATACGAGTTCAGCATCGAGATCACCACCGGCATGTCGGCGCCGCCGATCGGCATGATCAACAAGAAGCCGAGCCCCAGCGACAACAACAGCAGGATCCAGAACACCCCGGCGGCACCGCTGGCGACAAAGATCACGATCAGCACGACCATCAGCGCGCCGAGACCGGCGTTTAGGAGATGCTGCCCGCGAAACATCAAAGGCCGCCCGCTGACCAGCCCCTGTAACTTGGAGAAGGCGACGATCGAGCCGGTGAAGGTGATGGCACCGATCGCCATGCCGATCGACATCTCGATCAAGCTCTCCCGCTCGATCGCCCCCGGCATGCCGATGCCGAAATCCTGCGGCGCGGTGAGGGCGGCTGCCGCGACGCAGACCGCGGCAAGGCCGACGAGGCTGTGAAACGCCGCCACCAGCTGCGGCAGCGCCGTCATCTGGATATTCAACGCGATGTAGGTGCCGATGGCGCCGCCGATCACGATGCCTGATATGATCAGCCAGTAGCTGACCACGTGCGGCGCCAAAAGGGTGGTAACTACGGCGATCACCATGCCGGCGATGCCGTAGAGATTGCCGACCCGCGCGGTTTGCGGCGACGACAGACCACGTAACGCCAAAATGAAGCAGACCGAGGCGACCAGATAAAAGAAAGCCGCGAGGTTCTCGCTCACCAGCTGCTCCCGCTATTTCTTGCGCTGAAACATCTCCAGCATGCGCTGGGTCACGATAAAGCCACCGAAGATGTTGATTGCAGCCAGCGCGACGGCGACGAACCCGATGAATTTGGCAAAAGCGAACCCCGCCGGCCCGGCGGCGAGCAGGGCACCGACGATGATGACGCTCGAAATCGCATTGGTCACGCTCATCAGCGGCGAGTGCAACGCCGGGGTCACCCGCCACACGACGTGATAGCCGACAAAAACCGCAAGCACGAAGACGGTCAGCTCATAGACAAGCGACGGGCCGCCGCTCACCGCCCGCGTCCCGGCAGTGGAGGCTTGAAAACTCAGCTGATGGGTCAGCGCTTCCAAGTCATGCGCGAGCCTTGCCGCATCACCGGCGAGCGAACTCGCGTGGTCGGCTACCGACGCGGGATCTGCCATTGATGTTCTCCGTCAGTGATCGGATACCGGCGCTGCAATCTCGACCGGCCGAGGCGGATGACTCAACAACGCGTTAATGATTGCCCCGTCCTGGGTCAACCGGGTCGCTTTGATGATCTCATCCTCGGCGTCAATCGCCAATTTACCCTCCTTGTCGATGATCAGACCTAAAAACGACAACAGGTTTCGGGCGTACAGCTGGCTTGCATCGGCGGCGATGCGCGAGGGCACGTTCACATGGCCGATAATCTTGACGCCGTTGTGGGTGCTGACGATTTCGTCTGGCCGGCTGCCTTCGACATTGCCCCCCGCCTCGACCGCGAGATCGACGATGACCGATCCAGGCGCCATCTCGGCGACCATCGCCGCGGTCAGCAGCACCGGCGCCGGGCGTCCGGGGATCAGCGCGGTGCAGATCACGACATCGGTGCGTCGCAGCGCTTCGGTGATCTTCTCCTGCTGGCGTCGCTGATAATCGGCGCTCATCTCGCGCGCATAGCCCGCCGCGGTCTCGGCTGACCGGGCGGCTTCCTCGTCAATCATGATAAACGAGGCGCCCAGGCTCTCGACCTGCTCCTTGGCCGCAGCGCGAACATCGGTCGCCGAGACGATGGCACCCAGCCGCCGCGCGGTAGCGATCGCCTGCAAACCTGCCACGCCAGCGCCCATGACCAGTACCCGGGCCGCCTTGATTGTGCCGGCAGCAGTCATCATCATCGGAAAAGCGCGGTTGAATTCCTCAGCAGCGTCGATCGCCGCTTTGTAGCCGGCGAGGTTCGCCTGTGACGAGAGCACGTCCATCGTCTGCGCGCGAGTGATGCGCGGCACCAGCTCCATCGCGAAGGCGGTGATTCCGGCGCGCGCATAGCTCTCGACATCGGCCGGGTTTTCCAGCGGTTGCAAGAGACCAATCAGTACCGCATCCTGCTTTAACGACTTCAGTTCGTCGCGCTCGCCTTCATCGCCGGTCATCGGACGCTGAACTTTAAGCACGATATCGGCATCGCCGAGTGCGCTCGCTGCGTCGGGCACGACCTTGGCACCGGCAGCGGCAAACGCGGCGTCGGTGAAACCGGCCGCCTCGCCGGCGCCGCTTTCGACGACGATCTCAAGCCCCATGGCTGCCATTCGCTTGACGCTGTCCGGCGAGGCTGCCACCCGGCGTTCGTGCGCGCGCCTTTCTTTGACGACGGCAAGTTTCATCTTAAGTCGGATCCCGGTCGGCTGGTTCGATGCGGTGCACAATGCCGCGACAACTACGGTTTGTGAAGCGTGAACCCGGGTCGGAACGGCCATCGAGGCTTCTGCGGGCATCACATTCGGCGAGGCGGTACGGGCGCCCGGGTTTCGGCTATCGTCGGTGATTAGCTTCGCCGCCCGGCGGCGACGTGCTAGGGTCATGGGATGGGATACGGGACCCGGATCGTATAACCTCGATGCGCCGCCGAGCAAATCACCACGTCTCGGCGGGGCTTGGTGCTGGGAATAACCCTTAAGGAGGGACGTTGTCGCTTACGCGGAGATTGGGGGCGTCGCCGGCAGGGGTGGCCGCGGATGCAGACCCGGTCGTCACGCGGTTTGACGACCAGCTGATCGCGGTACTCCCCCGCCTGCGCCGGTTCGCTCGCGGCCTGACGGGCTCGGTCGTCGAAGCCGATGATCTCGTCCAGGCGGCGTGCGAGCGTGCGCTGGCTCGCCGCCATCAGTTTCAAGAGGGTACCCGTTTCGACAGCTGGATGTTTCGTATCGTGCAGACGATCTGGATCGATCAGCTCCGCGCCCGGGCCGTGCGCAAAGAAGAGAGCGAAGTGGTAGAGGCGCGGGCAGGCTCGGACGAGCCGATGCGACGGGTCGAAGCGCGGTTGACGCTGAGCGAGGTTCGGCGGGCCGTCGACCGCCTGTCGCCCGAACAGCGCGCGGCCCTGCTGTTGGTGACGGTCGAGGGCCTCAGCTACAAGGAGGCGGCCGAAGTGATCCAGGTTCCGGTTGGCACGGTTATGAGCCGCCTGGCCCGCGCCCGCCTAGCGCTGCAGACGCAGCTCGAAGGGGGCGGGGGGTTGATTGGGAGCACAAGGAATGTCGAGCTACAGTGACGATCGTCTCGTCGCCTATCTCGACGGCGAGATCGACAAAGACGAGCAGCTCGAGATCGAGGCCTGGCTGGACAACGATCCGGTCGCCCGCGACAAGCTGGCAGCACTTGCGACGTCGGGCCAATTACTGCGCGAAGCTTACGAGGAGGTTGTGCGCGAACCCTTGCCCGATCGACTGATCGCCGCCGCCCGAGGCGAGCGCCCGCCGCCCGTGACCGCCAGGGTTTTGCCCTTTACCCCGCGACGTGTTTCGGCACCGGCGGGCTTGCGGCAACGGTGGCGGGTTGCCTTGCCAATCGCCGCCTCGCTGTTCGGACTTCTCGCGGGTGGCAGCGTCGCTTATTTTGGTCTGGACAGAGCGATCCCGATCGGGATGGCCGGCAGTTCGACCGCTTCCACCACAGAGGCAACCCTCGCCAATAACCTCTGGCTCGACAACGCCGCAGGTGATTTCAAGCTGTTTGTCGGCACCGGCGGCAAAGCCTTGATCGATGTCCCGGCGACCGGCGACAGTCATGAGGCGTTGCAAAAGATCAGCCAGAGTTTGACGCAACAGGTCCGGCTGCCCGACCTCAAGCCGTGGGGCTTGAGCTTCTCGGGCGCGCGGCTGGTCGTCGTCGATGGCCGCCCGGCAGCACAACTCGTCTACACGACCGACAACAAGGCGATTGGGCCGCTGGCGCTTATCATTGGGTCGTCGAAACAACCGGACGTTCCGCCCGCTTTCGATCGTCGCCAGGGTGTCAATATGCTGTATTGGCGACATCAGGGTCGCGCCTATGTCCTCGTCGGCCAAGCCGATGTCGGTTATCTCTGGGGCATCGGGAACGACGTCGCCTGGCAGCTCGACGCGATCTGAAGTCAAGCCGCATCGTACGTTGCCGCGTCGCTCGCGATGCCAGTGGCGCTGTTGCGATTGCTGTGGCAGGCGGTCGAGCCGCTGCATCGCGCACCCGGGGCGACCGCTCGCCACCGATGGCGCGCTTCGCGGGCTCGACCGCGGGCGTGGAGTGCAAGAAGCCAGGCGCCAGCATATATTTGAGAGTCTTTGGCAAGGCGACCGGCGCGTCGGCGATGCCGGTCTCCGAGCCAGCATCGCCCGCCCTTCAAGCTGCACGCTGCCAGCATCGCCGGCAAAGATCGCCCCGGTGGTGGTGCGGTGTTGGTCGGGAAGCTTCGCCCGAAGCTGGCGTCAACATGGTGCGGCTGGGCATCCCGGGGTTGCGCTTGTTCGGGGATTTCCTGGACGCGGGCCGCACCATCGGGCATCATCCGCGGCGTTGTTCGATCGGTGTCTTCAGGTCGGACTGTGGTATTCTTTGGGAGCGTGCACGAGATTTTGCTTGTTCTGACTCCCGTAAGTATCGGCAAGAAGGGCAACATGATGGCTTCTATAGAATCCACCCCGCAAATGGCGGCCAAGATTTACGAGACCATGGCGCGCAATCTTGCCGTCGTGCGCCGCCGATTGGGCAAACCGCTGACTTTGGCGGATAAGATATTGCTCGGCCATCTCGACGATCCCGAACATCAAGAGATGGAACCCGGCAAGAGCTATCTGATGCTGCGTCCCGATCGCGTCGTCTTCCAAGACGTGCTGGGGCAGACCGGGCTCTTGCAATTCATGCAGACGCGGCGCGACAAGGTTGCGGTGCCGGCGACGATCCATTGCGACCATTTGATCCAAGCGCGCGTCGAAGGGGCGGCCGATCTACGGGAATCATTGGTCGAAAACAAGGAAGTCTACGACTTTTTGCGCTCGGCCGCGGCCAAGTATGGGTTGGGGTTTTGGGGACCCGGCGCCGGCATCATTCATC
Source organism: Alphaproteobacteria bacterium (assembly GCA_019237175.1). Taxonomy (GTDB): domain Bacteria; phylum Pseudomonadota; class Alphaproteobacteria; order ATCC43930; family CGMCC-115725; genus AP-15. The sequence goes on along the minus strand of JAFAHP010000234.1, from coordinate 2,755 downwards.
AGGTCGTGCTCGAGAATTATGCCTTTCCGGGTGAACTGGTCATCGGCACCGACTCGCACACGCCCAATGCCGGCGGGCTCGGCGCTTGCGCCGTTGGCGTCGGCGGCGCGGATGCGGTCGAAGTCATTGCCGGGTTGCCGTGGGAGGTGCTTTATCCGCGTCACATCGCCGTTTATTTGACCGGCGAGATGAGCGGATGGACCGCGCCCAAGGATGTGATCCTTTATGTTGCCGGCGCGCTCACCGTCTCGGGCGGCACCAACGCGATCGTCGAATATATTGGCCCCGGTGCGCGCACGATCAGCGCCACGGGCAAGGCGACGATCACCAACATGGGGGCTGAACTCGGCGCCACGACTTCGATCTTTCCGGCCGACGGACATATGGCCCGCTATTTGCGGGCGACCGGCAAGCCCGATCTCGTTCCGCTGTTCCAGCAGAACCAGCACCTGCTCGAGCCCGACAAGGAAGTCGAAGCCGATCCAGTGAAATATTACGATCGCGTCGTCGAACTCGATCTGTCGAAGCTCGAACCCTATATCGTCGGCCCGCATTCGCCGGACCGGGCGCGGCCGATCTCCGAACTCGCCGCCGAGGTTGCCGACCCCAAAAACGGGTTTATCGACCGGATCTCGACCGCACTGATCGGCAGCTGCACCAACTCCTCCTATGAGGATATGAGCCGCGCTGCCGATGTCGCCGAGCAAGCCAAGGCGCACGGCATCAAAGCGACGATCCCGTTTCTGGTCACGCCCGGATCGGAAGCGGTGCGGGCCACGATCGAACGCGATGGCCAGATGCAATCTCTGAAGGACATCAACGGCACCGTGTTGGCGAATGCCTGCGGACCGTGCATCGGGCAGTGGCGGCGCGCGGCCGCGGAAGGTGCGGTGCCGAATACGATCGTCACCTCGTACAATCGCAATTTCCCGCGCCGCAATGACGGGCAGCCGACAACGATGAATTTCATCGGCAGCCCCGAGATCGTGACCGCGATGGCATTCGCCGGACGGCTGTCGTTCAACCCGATCACCGATTCGTTGACCGGCGCACACGGCCGGCCGTTCCGGCTCGAGCCGCCAAAAGCGGCACCCGAAGTGCCGGCGCACGGTTTCGACGCCGGGCATGCGACTTATGTCGCGCCTCCTGAAAACGGCAGTGGCATCAAATTGGAGGTCGCCCCGAACAGCGAGCGGCTGCAGCTAATGGAGCCGTGGGCCGCCTGGGATCACAAGGACTTTGTCGACTGCCCGGTCCTGATCAAAACTCAGGGCAAAACCACGACCGATCACATCTCGCCGGCGGGCCCGTGGCTGCGCTATCGCGGCCATCTCGACAGATTTAGCGACAACATGTTCATGGGTGCGACCAACGCTTTGAACGGCGAAACCGGGACCGGCATCAATGTGCTGACCGGCGAAAAGGGTGCGGCAATCGCGAAGATCGCGCGCGACTACAAGGCGCACGGGATCAAATGGGTGGCGGTCGGCGACGACAACTACGGCGAAGGATCGAGCCGCGAGCATGCAGCGTTATCGCCGCGGCTGCTCGGCGGTGCCGCGGTCATCGCCCGCAGCTTTGCCCGCATCCACGAATCGAACCTGAAGAAGCAGGGTCTATTGGCGCTAACCTTTCAGAATCAGGCCGATTACGACAAGATCCGCGCCGACGACCGGCTGAGCCTCGTCGGGCTCGAGGAGATGGCGCCGGGCCAGCCGGTCGAGTGCCGCATCAAGCACGCCGACGGCGCCACTGAGACGCTAAAGCTGAACCACACCTTCAGCGCCTCGCAGCTCGAATGGTTCCGTAAGGGTTCGGCCCTCAACCTGTTCCACCACTGAGGGCGACGCGCTCATCCGACCATTGCGGCTGCCGCCCGATGATGTCCCAGCGCATGCGAAGGCATTGCTCGGTCGCTGACCCGGAGGGCTCGGCGGGTGGAAGACGCCGCCGAGCGGAGGGAGCCGATGCATAATTTCGCCGGCAAAGCCGTCCTGGTCACGGGAGCGCAGCAAGGTATCGGCCGCGCCATAGCGCTCGCCTTTGCCGCGGCCGGCGCCGATGTCGCGGTCAACTGGCTCGACGATCGCGACGCCGCCGCCCGGATCCGGGCAGAGGCCTCGAGCGGACGCGGAAAAGCGGTCGCGGTCCAAGCGGATGTCGGCAATGTGGCGCAGGTTCGCAACATGGTCGCGCTGGCGGCGCGTGAACTTGGCCGGATCGATGTGCTGGTCAACAATGCCGGAGTTTTTCCGCGAGTCGCGTTTCTCGACATGACCGAGGGCGATTGGGATTACGTGCTCGACATCAATCTGAAAGGCGCGTGTTTCTGCGCCCAGGCAGCCGCCAGGACGATGGTCGAGAGCGGCCGGCCGGGGGCGATCGTCAACCTGAGCTCGGGGGCGGCGTTCCGCAGCTCACCACGCGGCGTCCATTATGTCGCGAGCAAGGGCGGTATCGTGTCGATGACGCGTGCCATGGCGCTCGAACTCGCCGCTTTCCGCATCAGGGTCAACGCGATCGCCCCCGGGCTGACCGATACCGCGCAGCCGCGTTATGGCATGAGCGAGGATGAGCTCGCCGCTGCTGGGGACGCAATCCCACTCGGCCGCATGGCGCAGCCCGAAGACATCGCGCGGGCAGCGCTGTTTCTTGCTTCCGACGACGCTGCGTTGATCACCGGGCAAACCGTGCATGTCAACGGCGGCTCATACCTCTGGTGACGACCGTCTGGTTTTATCCTGCGATTGCGTGC
>JAFAHP010000050.1 GCA_019237175.1 Alphaproteobacteria bacterium | reverse complement strand
GAGACCGCCGGTCAGGCCTCCGGCAAGGCCGACAAAGACCTCGGAGAGTAGCGAGGGGGCCCGCGTGGGCCGTGCGTGAGCCCGCAGTGAGCGCCACAACCCCGATACCACGATCAGGGCGCCGAGAAGCACCCGAACGCAGTGTGGATTGAGACCACAGAGGAGCGCGCTTCCGAGCGGCGCTCCCAGCAACCCGGCGGCGATCAAAGGAAGGCGAAACTCATAGCCGATCGCGCGCCACAGCAGGGCGATGCTGAAGAGCTGACCGGTCAGCGAGCACATCGCAGTCAGCGCGACCGCTTCGGGCGCGGGGTACATCAGCAGAAAAATCGGCCCGGCGATCAATGGAAAAGCGAGGCCGCTGACCCCGGAAACCATGCCCGCAACGAAGATCCCGGCAAAAACCGCCAGCCTTCCCACAGTCGCGCCGGCCACTTCGCAATACGCGATAAAGCCGGCGATGATTAAGCCGACAAGTAGCGGCAGGCTGACGCGCTGCGCCAGACCAGACACGACCGAGCGCGGGAAAATCGATGCCGCCGAGCGGCCAGCACCGACGGGCGGGCTAGTCTCGGATGCGAAGCTCATGGGGCCGATCGCTCCCCGTACGGTCACCCGATCTTCCGAGCTTGTGCGGAGTCGGCGCCAGATGGCAGCCTGTCGCCGGCTCGACCGAGAGTCCTGAAGCCGATCCGAAAAAGTTGCGAAATTTCCCCAAAAAATTTTAATAATAGCAAAAATGCGTCAATCGTCCTCGCGGTAAAGGCTCAGGGTGAGGTCGTGCAAGAAACTTATGCGTTAGGGCCGTTTCGCGTCGATGCCAGAAACAAGCTGTTGTTTCACGGAAGCGAGCCGCTAAGGCTCGGGCAGCGCTCGATCGCCTTGCTGCTGGCGTTGGTTGAACGGCCCGGCGCAGTGGTTTCGAAAGACGCGCTGATCGAGGCGGCATGGCCTAATCAGGCGGTCGAGGAGAGCAACCTCACGGTGCAGATCACGGCGTTGCGCCGGGTTTTGGGCGAAGCGCCCGGCGGCGACCGTTGGATCGAGACGATGCCCCGGCGTGGTTACCGGTATGTCGGGCCGGTGGTCACGAAAGCCGCAAGCGTCGCCGCGGCGGTGCCAACACAGGATCGTGAAGAGGGAGTGCTGCGCCTGACCGCCAGCCAAGCCGAACCTCCGGCACCATCCGAAAGCGAGGACAGCCCCGCAGCGAAGTCGGGCGAGCTGACAGCGGCAGCAGACCCCCCGGTCAGTCGGGACACCCGCGCCGTCAACCGGTTTCTGATCGCGGCCAGCGTGGTTGCGTTCATCGGCATTGCAGTCGCGACCTGGTGGGTGTGGCCCAAAGAAAACTCGCCGACAGTCGCAGTCGAGACGCCTGCGGCAACCAACCGGCAAATAGAACCTGCCGTTGCGCGTGCTCCGGCACCGGGTCTATCGTTCGTCGTACTGCCCTTTGCAAACCTATCGAACGATCCCAGCCAGGAATATTTCGCGGATGCAATCACCGATGATCTGACGACCGATCTATCGCGGATCTCGGGGAGTTTCGTAATCGCCCCCGATACCGCGTTTACTTATAAGGGCAGACCCGTCGACGTGAAGCAGATCGGCCGCGAGCTTGGCGTCCGGTACGTCGTTGACGGAAGTGTGCGGCGATCAACCAATCAAGTTCAGGTCAACGTGCGGCTGATTGACACCGAAACCGAGGCGCAGGTTTGGGCTGACCGGTTCGATACTGACCGCCGAAACCTAGCCGAGGCGCAAGGCGAGATTACCGGCCGTCTCGCGCGGACGCTCCACCTCAAGCTCGTGGAGACGGCAGCCGGCCGGCTCGAGCAAGAGCGGTCGGGCGATCCTGATGCGAGTGATTTCGCTATGCGCGGGTTGGCGTGGTTTTATCGCCCGCGCTCCAAAGCGACCCTTCAAGAGGCTCAGCGGCTTTTCGAGAGTTCACTGGACAGCGATCCACGCTCCGTCGATGCGAGGATTGGTCTCGCAGAGGTTTTGGTCAGTAGTGTGGGAGATGGATGGAGCAGCTCTGCTCGGCAGGATGAGGCGCGCGTCGAGCGGTTG
>JAFAHP010000046.1 GCA_019237175.1 Alphaproteobacteria bacterium | reverse complement strand
GGCGCCGCGGATGATCGCAATCCGATGCTTCGCCGGCTCCTCTGCCCACACCGCTTGCGAGGTGGCTGAAAGCAGCAGACCGATCGTGAAATCGCGGCGCCTCATTCGATCACTTCATCGGCGCGGGCCAGCAGCGTCGGCGGGATCGTCAGGTCCAGCGCACGGGCGGTCTTCAAGTTGATGTACAGCTCGTATATTGTGGGCTGCTCGACCGGAATGTCGCCGGGGCTCGTCCCTTTGATGATCTTGTCGATTTGCGCAGCGGCCGGACGAACCATTGCCACCCGATCGGGACCGTAGCTGACCAACCCACCGGCTATCGCCGACTCCCTGAACGGCCAGCACGAAGGGAGACGGGTGGCGAGTGCCAGATCGGCAATCTGTTTGCTTGCAATATATGTGAGATTGGTGCGGGTCACAAAAAGGGCTTCTGCGTCGCTCCTTTTCATACCGGTAAATGCCCCTTCGAGGTCATCGGCCGATTTGATGTCAACAAAGTCGAGCGTCAGCCCGAGGTCGTGTCCCGCCTGGTCCAGTGCCGTCCATTCGAACCCCCACTGTCGGGTATCGATGTCCCGAAGGACGGCCACCCGGCTGAGGTGCGGTACGATGTCCTTGAGGATCTGCAGTCTTTTTCCATTGGTCTCCAACGCGGCTTCGGCGGTGATGCCGGTCATGTTCCCGTCGGGGTGCGCCAGGCTTTGAACCAACCCCAGCTCCACCGGATAGCCGATCGATATGAACACGGTCGGCACGGCGCCGGCTAACTTCTTCGCCTCGATCGCCGCGTTTCCCCTGACCACCAACAGGTCGACTTGCGGGAGCAAGGAAATGATGGCCTCTTGCATTTCTTGCCGCTGCGAACCCGAATAACGGACCAACAACACGATATTGCGACCCTGCACATAGCCGAGGTCAGCCAGACTCCGTTCGAGTGCTTGCGCATAGATCCGCGCCACCTCGGGCGTACCGATATACAGGTCGCCGATGCGCCAGACCTTCCCGGGCTGCTGAGCGGCAACGCGGTAGGGCGATGCCAGTGCAGCAGCGTAGATCGCGGCGATGAAATCGCGCCGCCTCATTCGATGACCTCGTCGGCGGTCGCGAGCAGGGCGGGCGGAATCGTCAGGCCGAGCGCGTTGGCGGCCTTCAGATTGATCAAGAACTCGAACTTGGTCGGTTGATAGACCGGGATGTCGCCTGGCTTGGCCCCAATGAGGACCTGGTGCAGGTCATTGGCGAGCCGCCGCCACAGCTCGACAAAGTCGCTGCCATAGGCCATCAGCCCACCCGCCTCGGCCCAATCACGGAATGGATACATCGCGGGCAGGCGGCTTTTTTCGACCAGCTCGACGATCAATTGTCGGTGCGGAACAAGCTTACTGATGTCGCTGACGATGATCGCACCAGGGCGCTTCTGCGAAATTTGGGCGAATACCCGCTGAACCTCGGAAGGTGTCGATTGCTCGAGCAGCATCGGGATCAACGGGATCGCCAATCGTTGGGCCGGTTCGCGAAACTTTTGCCCCTCGCTGCCTTCCCACTGTGCACGCATGTCCAATACTGCAACCTTGGACGCCAAAGGGACGGCTTCCTTGAGGATCTGCAGCCGCTTTCCATTGATCTCCGACCCGACATTGACGGTAATGCCGGTGATGTTGCCGACCGGGCGCGCCAGATTCGGAAAGTGTTCCGGATCAAACCCCGAGGCGATGATCGGTATCGTGGCGGTGGCTGCGCTGACGGTCTGCGACATGGGTCCGCTAATGGCAACAATCGCATCGGGGTTCCGGTTGACCACGTCGAGGGCGAGATCGGCATAGGCCTTCGGCCGCCCCTCGGCGGAATAGCGCTCCACTGTCAGGTTTTGTCCTTCTATATCGCCCAACCGGCGCAGTTCCGCCCAGAACGCCTGCCAGTAGCGACTTGCTGGGTCGTTGACACGGATGGCGGGTCCCGAAGCGACGACGATCGCAATCCGGTGCTGTTTCGCCGGCTCTTGCGCCAGTACGCCACTGGCCCTAGCCAGTAGAACACCAATCGTGAAATCGCGCCGTCTCATTCAATAACCTCGTCGGCGGTCGCGAGCAGTGCGGGCGGTATGGTGATGCCGATCGCCTTGGCGGCCTTCAGATTGATCAGGAACTCGAATTTGGTCGGCTGATAAATCGGGATGTCGCCCGGTTTGGTCCCATTGAGGATCTGGTGCACGTCATCGGCGAGGCGCCGGCCGAGTTCGCGCTGATCGGCGCCGTAGGACATCAGCGCACCCGCCTCCACGTAATCACGCCAGCCGTAAATCGCCGGCAGGCGGCTTTTCTCGACCAGCTCGACGATCAATTGACGATAGGGGACCAGCGTACCGTCGGAGCTCACCACGATTGCCTCCGGCCGTTCTTGCGCGATTTCAGAGAATACGCGCCGGTACTCGGAAGGCGTCGACTCCTGCAGCATCATGACGATCACCGAGACTTCCAATCGTCCGCCTGCTTCCCGGAGCTGCCGCTCATTAGCCGCCCAATCCGTACGCATCTCCAGGAACGCGATCTTGGATGCCGAAGGGGCGGCTTCCTTGAGGATCTGGAGCCGCTTTCCCCAAATCTCGTGCCCCACGTAAACGGTGACGCCGGTGACGTTGCCGCCCGGGCGCGCCAAGCTGGTCGTGAGCCCGGCCAGGATCGGATCGCCCCCGATCCACTCGATCGGTATTGTGCCGCTGACAGCGTGGACTGCCTGCGCGATCGGGTCGGTCATGGCCACGATCACCTGCGGGTTCCGGCTGACGACCTGGCGAGCGAGATCGACAAAGCCCTCGGGCCGCCCCTCGCCCGAAAACCGGTCGACTGTGATGTTTTGTCCTTCGATTTCGCCCAGCCGGCGCAGCTCGTCGAAAATCGCTTGGTAAAACCGACCTCCCCCGGTCTCGCTTATGCGAGCGACGGGACCCGAGGGGATCACGATCGCAATCCGGTGCGGCCTGGCCGGTTCCTGCGCCCACGACGATTGCGTGGCGGCCGCGAGAAATAGACCGATTGCGAAATCCCGTCTCTTCATTCGATCACTTCGTCGGCGGTCGCGAGCAGCGCGGGCGGAATGGTGAGGTCCAATGCCTTGGCGGCCTGCAGATTGATCACGAGTTCGAATTTCTTCGGTTGATAGATCGGTATGTCGCCCGGGTTGGCCCCGTTGAGGATCTCGTGCACGTCATCGGCCATATGCCGCCCGAGCTCGCGGTTGTCGCCAGAGTAGGCCATCAACCCGCCCGCCTCCGCGTATTCGGCCAGGGATAGATCGCGGGCAGACGGCTTTTTTCGACCAGCTCGACGATCAATTGACGATAAGGAACCAATGAGCCGTCGGAACCCACTATTAT
>JAFAHP010000707.1 GCA_019237175.1 Alphaproteobacteria bacterium | reverse complement strand
TGGTAAACGCCATTGTCGATGCGCTCTCCGCACTCGGTGTCCGCCACATCGAAATGCCTGCGACCCCCGAACGGGTGTGGCGCGCGATCCGGGCGGCGCGCACTGGCGCTACGGGTTGAATGTTTTGAGGGGTGTCAATCCGCCCGTCAGGGAGTTGAATCGATTGGCGGCATAATCCTCGCTATAGCCTCGCAACGACCCGGAAGCCGGAGAATGGCGGACTAATGCTCGAAACAGCTCGGCATGTGCCGCTGAGCGATGTGCCTTGGAGCGCTGAGGAGGCGGCCAGGGCGATCGAGGAAATCGTGTTAGACGCGCTCACGCATTTCGAGGGGGAGCGTTTCTGGCCCGCGCACCCTCTCGATGACGGCGTGTCGGATGGAAACACCAGTTTTTATTTCGGTGCGGCCGGGGTGATGTGGGCACTCGAATATCTCGGCCGAATGGGTGCGACAGAATCCAGTTTTGATTTCCGCCCCTTCCTTCCGAGGTTGATCCAAGCCAACCGGGCTGAGTTCGCGAAGGGCCCCTATTCCGCGCACGGCTCGTTGCTGTTCGGCGATCTCGGTACGGGCCTGGTTGCTATGCGCCTGAGCCCAACGTCTGCTTTCGCCGACGTCGTCTATACGCGAGCGGAAGTTAATCTCCGCCTGCCGATCCGTGAGCTGATGTGGGGCATGCCCGGCTCAATGCTCGCCTGCGCGCACATGAGTGAGATGACCGGCGAGCCGCGCTGGCGCGCGGTTTTCGAGGCTCAAGCCGCGCGCCTCTTGGAAGAGCTCGAAGAAACCCCCGAAGGGCCGCTGTGGACGCAGGATTTGTATGGCAATCGCCAGCGCTGGCTTGGACCGGTCCATGGCTATGCCGGAAACATGATCCCGCTCATTCGCGGTTGGAACTGGTTGACGGACAATCAGCGCGCTCGCATCGCCGAAGCCGTGCCTCGCACACTGGCCGTTAATGCCCGGCATTCGGAGCTCGGAGCCAACTGGGGCGCGATCGCCGGCCGCGATTCGCCCCCTAGGTTGTGCCAGCATTGTCATGGAGCCCCCGGCATCGTGACGACCTTTGCCGAGGTCCCCTTTGCGTCGCCTTCGCTAGACGCGCTGCTTCTCGCAGGCGGTGATTTCATCTGGGCTGCCGGTCCCCTGGCAAAAGGTTCCAACCTTTGTCATGGCACCGGGGGCAATGGCTATGCGTTTCTCAAACTTTATCGCCGGACTGGGGATGCAATCTGGCTCGACCGCGCACGCGCCTTCGCGATGACTGCGATTGCCCAGTGCCGGGAGGCACGCGACGGGTTCGGACAGAGTCGTTACGCATTGTGGACCGGTGACGTGGGCCTGGCGATATATCTCTGGGATTGCCTCGCGGCGGAACCGCATTTTCCTACGATTGACGTGTTTTGAGAGGGTGGGCCATTTCCGGTTGGACGGGCGGGGCGGCAGGACCCGGGCATCCGCTCAAGCTTTCGAGGACATGCGGTGCGTGCCCCGTGCCCCTCGCCGCAGCAGCATTAGAGTAACGCCGCATTCCGAGCTCGGTGTAAGCCATATCGAAATGCCGGCGACCCCCGAGCGAGTCTGGCGCGCCATTCAGGCCGCACGCCCCAGCGCCTGAACAACCGAGCGCCTGGAAACGGCGGCCTGGCTCGCTCGCCTTTATCGCCAATCGTCGAGGATGTAGAGCCCCGGGGCGCTATAACCGGGCTCGTTCGGCCGGTGCATCGTCACGCCTTGGATCATCGTCCGGAAGCCGCGCGCCAGCATCTGCCGATAGGCCTCCTCGCGCGCGAGATTGACCCCGGCCAGCACATTCGTCATGCCGGCTTCGCGCGCGAGCCCAGCGCAGGCGTCGAGCAGCGCGCCAAAGCGATCCTCGGCTCCCCGTCCCGGCCGCACCGCGGCGAATTTCGCAAAGCAGCACCCTTCGCCCGCTTCGCTCGCCGGGCCCCAATGACAGACCGCAAAGCCCGCGAGGCGGCTGTCTTGATCCCATAGCAAAGCCGTGTCGCCGAGCGTGCGCGCCGCCACCGTGCGGATTTCGCCGCGCAGGTCGAGGCCTGGATAGAGCTCTTCGGTCAATTCGCGGCAGG
>JAFAHP010000683.1 GCA_019237175.1 Alphaproteobacteria bacterium | reverse complement strand
GCGCCCATCAGCCGGCTGTAGTCGGCGACGTCCGCGGCAAAGATGGCGGCGAGCTTGCGTTCGACCGCCGGGCTGTCTACCACTTTGCCTTCCTCACAGGGCAGCTCCGATCGGTTGGATTGAGCGCTATCATACCAGTTTTGGGCATATTGGCCCAAATCACAGTCGCTAAGGCAGCCGGCCGGTTCGCGTGAGCCAGTTGACAAATTCACCTGAATTCTGACGAGCGACTTCCCGCCGGGGGATTTGGTGACGGCCGCCCGCGTGTCGCGGCCAAACACGACCGTGATGTGGCTACAGGCTTGCTGCTACCGGGTCGGCTATTTGCCTCAAATGGTTGCGCCCGCACCGCCGAACGGGCTAAGACCGGCTCTTTCCAGCGAGGGAGAAAGCCGTGGCGCGCGGAGAAGATCAACACCGAAACCCCAAATCCAATATCGAAATCGCCCAAGAGGCCCAGATGCGGCCAATCGGCGAAATCGCCACGGAAAAGCTCGGCATCCCTGACGCCGCGGTCGAGCCCTACGGCAAATACAAGGCCAAGATCTCGCTCGATCATATCCGGTCGCTGCCCGAACGGCCCGATGCCAAGCTGATCCTCGTCACCGCGATCACGCCGACCCCGGCCGGAGAAGGCAAAACGACGACGACCGTCGGGCTCGGCGATGCGCTCAACCTGATCGGCAAAAGGGCGATGCTGTGCCTGCGTGAGGCAAGCCTCGGCCCATGCTTTGGTGTCAAGGGGGGTGCGGCGGGCGGCGGCTATGCCCAGGCCTTGCCGATGGAGGACATCAACCTTCACTTCACCGGCGACATCCATGCGATCGCCGCCGCCAACAACCTGCTCGCAGCGATGGTCGACAACCACGTCTATTACGGGCTGGAGCCGCGTCTCGACCCGCGCCGGGTCACTTGGCGCCGTGCCCTCGACATGAACGATCGAGCGTTGCGCTCGATCGTCTCGTCGCTCGGCGGGGTGGCAAACGGGTTCCCGCGCGAAGACGGGTTCGACATCACCGCTGCCTCGCAGGTCATGGCGACATTCTGCCTGGCGACCGATCTGCAGGATTTGCAGCGCCGCCTCGGCAACATCGTGGTCGGCCAGACACGCGACCGCAAGCCGGTGACCGCCGTCGACATCAAAGCCGCCGGATCGATGACCGTGCTGTTAAAGGACGCGCTGGCGCCCAACCTCGTGCAGACCATCGAGCACAACCCCGTGTTTATCCATGGCGGGCCGTTTGGCAACATCGCGCACGGCTGCAATTCCGTGATTGCCACGACCACGGCGCTCAAGCTCGCTGATTACGTCGTGACCGAGGCCGGCTTTGGCGCCGATCTCGGAGCCGAAAAGTTTTTCGACATCAAGTGCCGCAAGGCCGGTATCGCGCCCGATGCCGTCGTCGTGGTGGCGACGGTCCGGGCGTTGAAGATGCACGGTGGCGTCGCCCGCGACGCGCTGCGGGAGGAAAATATTGCGGCACTCGAAAAAGGGTTTGCCAACCTCGCCCGCCATCTCGCCAATATCCGCCAGTTCGGGCTACCGGCGGTGGTTTCGGTCAACCGCTTCAGCGCCGACACGCCGCGCGAGCATGGCAGGCTGCGGGAGCTGTGCGCCGCCGAGGGGGTCCAGGCAGTCATCGCCGACCATTGGGCGCAAGGCGGAGCGGGAGCGGTCGAGCTGGCGCGCGAGGTAGTCGACCTCGCCGAAAGCGGTACCGCAAAACTCAATTTTTTGTACCCCGACGACATGCCGCTTGTGGAAAAGCTCCGTACCATCGCCCAGCGCATGTACGGCGCCGCCGATATCGAGCTCAGCAGCACCGCCCGCGACCAGTTCGCTCAATTCGAGGATCAAGGCTATGGCCATTTCCCGGTTTGCGTCGCCAAGACCCAGTTGAGCTTTACCACCGACCCCAATATCAAAGGTGCGCCGAGCGGCCATGTCGTCAGCGTGCGCGAGGTGCGGCTGTCGGCGGGGGCTGAATTCGTCGTACCGATATGCGGCGATATGATGACGTTGCCCGGTTTGCCGCGGGTGCCGGCCGCGAACAATATCGAGATCGACGCCGAGGGGCGCATCACCGGCCTGTTCTAAATGGATCGGGACGCGGTAAAAACATGGCGGCGCGAGGAACGCCGGCGGTTACTGGCGCTGCGTACCGGTACCCCGGTGCGACAGCGGCGCAGCTGGGGTCGTGCGATCGAAGCGCAGCTCTACGCGGTCTTGGCAAAGCGGCCCGCTATCACGTTAGGCGTCTACTGGCCG
>JAFAHP010000642.1 GCA_019237175.1 Alphaproteobacteria bacterium | reverse complement strand
TGCCCCACCATTGCGCAGTCGGTATCAAGCCCCGGTGACTGCCTCTGCAAAGCAAAATTGATGCCGCTTGAGCCGTCTTGATTACCCGGTCGGGATGATGCTGCTTATGATCCCGACCGGCGGGACGCCTTTGTTGCCCGGTTTCAGTACGATCGAAGCAGACCCGTTCCGGCGGCATGTCAATCCGCTGCTTGGTGGCGGCAGCGACGGCGCCACGGGAGCGAAGCTTGTGCGCACCGTCGCCGACGCTATAGTCGCCGCCACCTAACTTCCGGTTTTATCGGAGAGGCCGATGCCGTTCCGTTCTTGCGCCGCTCCGGTCATCCTGCTCGCCGCGCTGCTATTCGCAGGCCCCGTCACCGCCGGCATATTTATCGATTCGGCCGGGCGCCGCGTCACCTTGCCGGATCGGATCGAGCGGATCATGCCCGCTGGACCAGCCTCGGCGGTGTTTGTCTATGCGGTGGTTCCCGGCAAGCTAATCGGCTGGCCACAGCCGCTGTCGCGCGCGCAACGCGCGCTATTGCCGGCAAAATACGGGCGGCTGCCGACAATCGGGCAGCTTGGCGGGCCCTATCCGACCGCAACCGCCGACGATGTGCTGCGTCTTCACCCCGACCTCATCATCGGCTATGGCGTGATCTCGCCCCCGACGGTGGCCCTTGCCGACCGGATCCAGCAGCAAACCCACATTCCCTACATCCTGCTCGACGACAGCATCCAGCTCATGCCGCAAATCATCCGCCAGCTCAATCCGATCCTCGGCGGCAGCGATCACGGCGATGCCGTCGGAACCTACGCCTTTCGCGCCATTGGCCTGTTGCGTGGACAGCTGTTGATCATTTCGGCGAATGGTCGGCCGCTGGTTTATTACGGTCGCGGGCCCGACGGTCTCGAGGCGGCGCTGCCCGGTTCCGCGTCCGCCAGTGATATCGAGCAGGCCGGTGTCATCAATGTGACAGGCACCCTCGGCAGGGGCGCCGTCGTGCCGGTCACACGCGATCAAATCCTTGCCTGGAACCCGCAGATCATCATTGCCCAGCAGCGAAGTTTCTATAACTCGCTGCTGCACAGCCCGTCATGGCGCGGTCTGGCCGCCGTTCGCAGCAAGCTGGTGTACCTGCAGCCGGCCGATCCCTTTGGCTGGATCGACGATCCGCCGGGGCTCAACCGCATCATCGGGCTCTACTGGCTGTCGAGCCTGTTCTACCCCGATGTCTACCAGCAGGATCTGCGCGTTATCGCCCGCGAATTCTATCAGCTCTTTTACGGGGTCCAGCTGACCGATCGGCAGCTCGAAGCGCTGATCAAACCCGCTGAGAATCCCGCCGCAGCCAAAAGCCAAGTAGCCAACGTCCCGATCTTCGGCGCCGAGCCGACGCCGCTCCCGGGCACCCCGCCGGGTGGTGGGATGGGCTCTCCGCCCGCCGGCATTCCCGGCCGCGGCGGCCTGCGTGGCCAGGGCGGAGGTCTGCCCCCCGGGCAGGTCCCAAACCTCCCGAGCCCGCCCTGAAGCACGCCGTGGGCGGGAGAAGGCCAGCCGCCGACGTGGACCAGGATCGCCGGGTCCAAAACCCGATCAGCGCTAGAGGCCGAAATGAGATCCGCCGCCCTTGCCTCACCAGTGGATCTGCGACACCGTGGCTTTGGCCAATGGAACGTTAAACCTGGTTTTTCATCATCGCCGACGGCTCCTTTGGCCACGGATTGCACCGTGACACAAGGCGCGTGATCGAGGAGAATGGCGGCAAGGTCCTGGGCTCGGTAAACGTCCCGCTGAACTCCGTCGAATTCTCGTCCTACGTGCTGCAGGCCCCCCGTAACCAAGAAATAGCGTCATCCAGCACGCAGTGGCCCGACTGTCGCCAATACTGACACAACAGGGTTTTGACGCCTCGATTTCAAATTAAAAGCACTGCGAACAGGCGTTACAATTTGCGGCCGAATACTGCGCCGCCTGCGGCGGGCAGCGCGGACAGGGGCGCAATCTCGCGGTTTCAGCTGCGCCATTCGAGCGTGCGCGGCTGGATCGGGTTCTCGAAGGGGCGATTTTCAGCGCGGGCGCGGCGGTATTCGCGCTTCAGACGATAATACCACTTGGCCTGGGTGTCGGCGTCATCAATCAACATCAATGGCGGGTTCCAGCGCAGACCCTGCTGCTGGCGCTCCATGATCGCGCGGTCCTGGCGCAAAAAAGCCCGCACATAGGGGCGCAGCAAGGGCTTGATGGCGCTGAGCCAGGGCGCCGTCCAATAGATGCAGTGATTGATCTCGCTTCGATCGCTGTCGATCGGCGTGATCGCGGTGAGGTTAGAGACCATGTGTCGCCCGGC
>JAFAHP010000632.1 GCA_019237175.1 Alphaproteobacteria bacterium | reverse complement strand
TATGTCGACGAGACGCTCGACAACGCGCGTCTCGGACCGGTTCACAAGCGGGTGCTGGCGATCATCACGATCGGTCTGTTTTTCGACGTCATCGATTTTATCATCCTGGGCTCGCTGGTGCCGGACATGGTGCGTACGCATTTTGCGACACCGGCCGGGATCGGCACGGTCGGCAGCGCCACCTTGCTTGGCCTGTTTCTCGGGGCGCTTGGTCAGGGTGAATTCACCGACCGTTTTGGCCGCAAGGCGGTATTCCGGTTTGCCGTCGCCTGTTACAGCCTCGCCACCATCGCCGCTGCTCTGGCGCCCAGCATCGGGTGGTTGGCGATCGGGCGCTTTGTCGCCGGGGTGTTCCTGGGTGCCGCCGCTCCGCTGTGCTTCGCCTACGCCGCCGAATACTCGCCAAAGCGGATTCGCGGGCGCATCACCGCCTTTATGCAATTTGTCGGCGGCGCCTGTGTGTGGCCGCTCGGCACCCTGCTGGCGCTGGCGTTGCGTGATTCGGTCGGGTGGCGCGGCGTGTGGATCATCATCGGGCTCGGCGGTCTCGCGGTCTTCGCGACGAGTTTTCGATTACCCGAGTCGCCGCGCTGGCTCGTCACCCACGGCCGCGGCGATCAGGCTCTCGATGCACTCGAACGGATGGGGCTGGGTCGCCCGCCCGCCGGCGAAACGCTTGTCGCCGATGCGCTTGCCGATATCAAGAGCGACCCGATGGGTGTCGTCTTCCGCCGCTATCGCGGGCGCATCATTGCCGCGATGATCTGTTTCTTCGCGTTCTTCAGCGCCGCGGTCGGCCTCGGCGGCTGGCTGCCGAACATCCTCGCCCAGCGCGGCTTTACGATCACCAAATCGCTGGGTTTTGTGTTTACGATCCAGCTCGCCTTTCCCGCCAGCAGCCTGTTGATGATGTACGCGCTCGAGCGCTTCGGGCGCGTTCCGACCGCGGTTACCGCCTTTGTCCTCGCCACGGTCTTGTCGATCCTGTTCTACTTTTCGCACTCTGACGCCATGGTGCTGACGGTGGGTTTCGCGATGACGTTTTTTACCCAGCTCGCCGGCAATTCGATGCAGATCTTCACCTCCGAGGTGTTTCCGTCGAATGCGCGCGCCTCGGGTTTCGGACTGGCGCAGGCCGGCGGCCGGATCGGGTCGGCGGTATCGTTTCCGATCATCGGCATCGTCAGCGGATACGGTTTTGGCTATGTGATGGCCGGTATCGCGGTATTGCTCGGGATCGCGGTCTTTGCCGTAACCCGGATCGGCGGCGAAACGCGCGGGTTGGCACTCGACACGATCGCGCCGATCACCGAGTAAACAGCGGCGCTCGCCTCAGCCGCCGTCGCCGCGGCCGGTCCTGTCGCCGGCGGCAAACGACTGTTGTGGGTTCGGCGAAGGGGCGTTCCCGGCACCCACGGGAACGGGCAAGATGCGCCGATAGCGGACCACGGCCCGCTCTGCCGTCTGGATTCGTGCGAGGCATTCGGGTCGCATTCATTTGGACCGGCAGGAGCAGAAATCAGTGCGGCAAATTGGTTCGGCGATCCATTATTCGGTCGACATCGGCTGCGCGACAATGATGCTCTGCGGAGACCGGGTCGGAATGATCTCAGTCATCTTGAACCCGCCGTTCTTCAGAAGGTCGTCGAACTCCTGACTTGTCCGCTCCATCGCCGCGTACTGCACCATCATGTTGAGATCAGAAAACTTGCCCTCCGGCATCTCATTGGGCGGGCCGATAACCCGCTCGACTACAACAAGAGTCGCCGTGGGTGACATGGCACGACGGCAGGTCCGCAGAATGTTGATCGATGTCCGGTCGTCCCAGTCGTGTAAGATTACTTTCATGACATAGACATCGCCACCCGCCGGGACAGTCTCAAAGAAGCTACCAGCAATAAGCTGGCAGCGTTGTCCCAGTTCGGTTGAGGTAAGCGCTTCGCCCGCTGATGCGATGACCTGCCGCTGGTCAAACAAGATTCCACGGGAGCGAGGGCAAGCCAGCAAGATCGTCTTCAGTAAGAGACCTTGACCACCGCCAACATCGACAACGCACTCAAACCGGCTGAAGTCATAGGCTTCGAGTACCGCTTGAGCCTCGGTGCGCGAATTGCCCGTCATCGCGCTGTCGAAAACAGCCTGCTCGTCAGGGTGCTGCATACGGTAGGTCCAGGCGTCCGTCCCGTAGGTGAACCCGAGCGCACTTTCTCCCGAATTGACGCTGTGGAGCAGATTTCTCCAGGACCCCCATTGACCGCGTTGACCTATCCATCGGGCATAGTTACGCGTCGAACCCGGCGCATCGCTCGTCAAGCAGAAACCTAATGGGGTCAGCGAGAATTGCTTATTGCCACTCTCGTGAAATACCCCAACCGCGGCGAGAGCACGTAGCAAGCGGTAGAGCGAGGGTGGATGCGCCCCACATGCGTGCGCCACCGCGTCGTAGGACTTCGGGCCGTCCTTCAGTTGGTCTGCAATACCGAGCGTGGCGGCGACATGAAGCGCCTGGGACACTTGGTACCCGTTAATCAATCGCATCAACTCGATCGAAGGGTCCGTAGCGGTCATCGACACTCCCAAGTATTAACGTTCAATTGCACTGCAGCAGGAAAGATATGGTACCGTCGACAAGAACCGTTGGGAATGGCTGGCTACATGGCAGTCGCCTCCACCTTCGGCAGAGTCTAAGCAGAGCCCGTCGAGCCGCGGCTGGTTTGTGAGCCACCGCTTTGGGGCAGATTGAGCGGTTGTTGCCGCCAAGGCTGAACGGCTCTCGTCGGTTTGCGAAAGCAGTCCCTGATCGATGATTGACGACCGCGTCTTTGAGATAGGCTCTTAGAATTTCTTCACTGGCGCTCGCCTCAGCCGCCGTCGCCGCGGCCGCCGACCGAAATCAGCGCGCCGAGGCGGTCGGGGTCGGCCAGAAGTTCGCGGCTCGGGCCGGAAAACACGATCGCACCGCGGTCGAGGACAATCGCCTGCTGCGCCAGCTCCAAGGCCAAGCGGGCGTGCTGCTCGACGAGCAGCACGGCGAGATCGTCTTCGCGCTTGAGCCGCTCGAGGCCGGCGAGCAGCGCGTCAACGACAACTGGCGCCAGCCCTTCGAGCGGCTCGTCCATCAGCAACAGCCACGGGTTGCTCATCAGCGCCCGGCCGATCGCCAGCATCTGCTGCTCGCCGCCCGACAGCTGGTTGCCGCGGTGATGACGACGCTCGGCGAGCGCTGGGAAAAAATCATAGACCCGATCGAGCGACCAGCGCCCCGGCCGCTCCGCCACGGTCAGGTTCTCCGCGACGGTCAGCGACGCGAATACCTCACGCTCCTGCGGGACATAGCCGATCCCGAGCCGCGCCCGGCGAAACGACGGCAAATGTGCGATCTCACGGCCGGCAAGGCGGATCGAGCCCGCCCGCAGCCGCGTGTGACCCATGATCGTGGCGAGCAGGGTCGTTTTACCGACCCCGTTGCGGCCGAGCACGGCCAAGCTGCCGCGAGGCGCCAGGGCGAGGCCCACTCCTTCCAGAACAATTGTCTCGCCATAGCCGGCCGACACATCCTCAAGCGCCAAGCCCTCGGTGTTCATCGCGCTGCCCGCTCGCCGAGATAGACCTGACGCACGCGCGGATCGGCGGCGATTTCGGCGGGCGCCCCCTCAACCAACACCCTCCCCTGCACGAGGACCGTGATCCGCCGCGCCAGGCGGAACACCAGATCCATATCGTGTTCGATGATCAACAGCGCGATGTTCGGCGAAAGCCGCTCGATCGCCTCGATGATCCGCCCGCTTTCGCCCGACGGCACCCCTGCCGCCGGCTCGTCGAGCAGCAGCACCTTGGGCAAGAGACCGAGGGCTACCGCGATCTCGGTCAGTCTTTGGCGGCCATAGGCGAGCGTTGCAACCGGCCGCAGCGCTTCCTCGGCAAGCCCCATCTGCTCGAGCAAGCCATAGGCTTCGTCGATCGCGGCGCGGTGATCGCCAGCCGCGCCCCATAAATCGCCGCCAATGCCACGGCGCTCGGAGACCGCGAGGGTGACATTTTCGAGCACACTCAACCCGCGAAACAATTGCGTCACTTGGAAGGTGCGGACGAGCCCTCGTTTGACGCGTGCGGCCTGCGGCAGCCGGGTAATCTCGGCGCCGTCGAGAAAAATATCCCCGGCGCTCGGCGGCAGCGCCCCCGTCACCAGATTGACAAAGCTGGTCTTGCCAGCGCCATTTGGTCCGATCAGCGCATGGCGCGCGCCGCGCTCGAGACGAAAATCGATCGCGTTCGCGACTGTCAACGCACCAAAGCTCTTGGCGAGCCGCCGCGTTTCGAGCGCCGGCGTTATCGAATTTTGGCAGACCTCACTCAAAGGCGGACATCAGCTGCGGCTTCGAATCGCTGTCAGCCAAGCGCTGCTGCGCATCGTAGAGGTCGACCGCGTTCTGCAAATTCAGCCAGAATTGCGCTGTCGTGCCCAGCACCACGGCCATGCGCGCAGCGGTGTCTGCTGTGATCGCCGCCCGGCCGTTAACGATCGCGCTCATGTGCTTACGTGAAACCCCAACAGCCTCCGCGAATTTGACGATCGAAATATTGTGCGGCGCCAAGTAAAGCTCTAGGAGGATCTCTCCGGGAGAGCTCGGGCGCCTTTTCCTTTTTCTGATCATCGCAGTTGCCTACGCACGGGTCCGGGCATCAGTGATAGTCTTCAAAATCGACATCCAGGATATCGCCCTGGTCGCCTTGTTCGAAGCTAAATGTAAGGCGCCAGTTGCCGCTGACCGACATGGCAAAAGTGCCAGAACGATCTCCGGTTAAAGCGTGAAAGCCGCGCGCATTGCGTAAGTCTTGCACCCGCGTCGCGCCATTCAGGACATCGAGGATTAGTATCATTCGTTTGTGATATTCGACTCCGATACGACGCGAACGACCGGTAAGAAAAAGCTCTTCGAGACCTCTATGGTCAAAGGCCTTGATCGACATCGAAAATTCTCGCGTCCCGTTTGATCAGACACAGTCAACTCCTGTGGAAGGGATCACTTTTCGTAACCGATCTGGTTACGAAACCAAATAGGTGACGCCACTGACGCCGTTTGCGAAGCAGGTTTGTCACAGACGTCTATCGTCTTCGTAGCCGGAATCGGTCGCAAAGACCCAGAACGCCGCCGCGGGCGAAGGTGACGAGCAGCACCA
>JAFAHP010000040.1 GCA_019237175.1 Alphaproteobacteria bacterium | reverse complement strand
GGAGCTGAATGACGTCGAGATGGGCGGCGGCATGGCCTACACCCTGATCGGCGTCGGCGAGGGCACCGGCGGCGGGATGATGAAGCATCCGATGCCCGGGGCACCGTCGGCGTGGCTGCCCTATGTGCAGGTCGACAACCTCCGGGCGGCAACCGACAAGGCCAAATCATTGGGGGCCACGGTCATGCGTGATGTCACGCCGGTGATGGACGAGGGTGCCTTTTCGATCATTGTCGACCCGACCGGCGCGATGCTCGGGCTCTGGGAGCAGAAGAAGAAATAAGGACTCCTCCGGCGGCAGCCAGCTCCTCTCCTCGTCATGCCCGCGAAAGCGCCCCCGGGTTACGCCAGCGAAGGCCCATCGCCACCTAAACCCGGGGGCAGGAGCAACCGGCTCTGCGCCTGAGGCCCTGGGCCCCGCCTTCGAGGCTGTAATCCAATTGGCTTCCGACCCGCCAAACGGTTATTCCGTCGTTCCCGCGCAAGCGGCCCCCGGGTTACGCGTGCGAAGGCCCGTGGGTGCAAAGCCCGGGGGCAGAGATTTCAGTCTCTTGCCCTGGGCCCCCGCTTTCGCGGTGGCGACGGATTGGGTGGTATCCCCGATTTGATTACAGGCTCCTTCGCGGGGGCGACGAGAAAGAGTGGGGCCTCAGCGCGTTGTATAGCCGCCGTTGGCAAAGATCGTCTGGCCGGTGATCCACCAGCCGTCGGTCACCAGGAATTTGATCAGCGGCACGATATCGCGGATGTCGGTGAGCCGGCCGTTCATGCCCGCCGACTGGTGGTAGGCGATCGAGTCCCGGTCCTCGGCCGGGTAGAAGAACGGCGTGTCCATCGGTCCCGGCGCCACATTGTCGACCGAGATCCCGCGCGGACCGAGCCCCTTGGCCGCCGCGTGAAGCGGGCGCCTTGCTGCCGGCGTATACGGAATAGAGCCCCGTAAACGCCGCCAGCAATGACGTCAAGACCGTGATGATCTTGCCGTTGCTGTTGTCCGGGATGCGCTTTGCCGCTTCGCGAATGAAGCAATAGGCCGCCTTCGAATTGACGGCGAACATCTCGTCGTATTCGGCTTCGCCGGTTTCGACGATCGGCTTTTTTAGCACCTTCCCGACCGTGTTGATTGCGATGTTGACGGTGCCATAGCGTCTTTGGGTCTCGTCAAAGAGGCGGACGACCTCAGGCACCCTCCTCAAATCGCCCTCGATCGCGAGAGCCTCGCCGCCGCTTTCCTTGACCGCCTTTACGGTCTCTTCGGCCGCGCCGGCGGTGGCCTCGCTGTTGTAATGGACCGCGAGCCGCGCCCCTTCGGCGCCAAAGGTCCGGCTGATCAGGCCGCCCAGATTCTTCGCACCCCGCCGATGACGACAAGCTTGCCTGCGAGTGTTTGAGCCGGCATTGGATAACCTCCGTCTTCGGATCATATCGACGGCGAACCCCGCAGACGTGGTCGCGATCCGGCCACAACACCTCCGCGAAGTTCGACGAATCCATAACGCCAAAAGATCGGTTGGAACGCCATGCGAAGAGATCGGCTGACGGCATTCAGCGATGGGGTTATCGCCATTATCATCACGATCATGGTGCTGGAACTGAAGGTGCCGCAGGGAACGGACCTGAGGGCGCTCGTGGCCCAGGCCCCGGTTTTCCTCAGCTATGTCTTGAGCTTTATTTACGTGGCGATCTATTGGAACAATCATCACCACCTGCTGCATACCGTCGCTCGGGTCGGCGGCCCGATCCTGTGGGCCAACAACCATCTCCTCTTCTGGCTCTCGCTCGTCCCGTTTACGACCGGGTGGATGGGCGCCAACCACTTTGCCCCTCTCCCGACCGCGGTTTACGGCGTTTCGCTGCTGATGCCGGCACTCGCCTGGTACCTGCTGCAAAGGACGATCATGCGGACGCACGGCAAGTTGTCGATTCTCGCCAAGGCGCTTGGCAGCGACATCAAAGGTAAAATATCGCCGTTGCTCTACGTGTTGGCGATCCCGTTGGCGTTTACCAGCCCCTGGATCTCGATAGCGATCTATGCTCTTGTCGCCACGATCTGGCTCGTACCCGACCGGCGTATCGAGCATGCCCTCGCCGTCGAATGCTAGCGGCACATCATAATCGGTTGAGGAGGAAAAATGCCTTTGTCAGGGGAGTTGGTCGCCGGTGCGCTCGCCGGCATCGCTTTTGTCGGCTGCAACTTGATTGGCGCCCGCCCGGCACACGCCGCGCAGGCGACGGCACATTCCGGACGGCGGCGCGAGGTCGTCGTCAACGGCAAGCGGGTCAAGACCGTCGATATCCATGCCCACACGATCGTCCCCGAGGCCGCGGCTGTGATCAACCATCCACTCGAGGCGCCGGGCCTGTTATGGTCAAACGTTTCCGACCGCATTGCCGAGATGGACGCCGAAGGCATCGACGTCGAAGCGCTCAGCATCAACCCTTTTTGGTATCGCGCCGAGCGCGACGCCGCAGCCGAGCTGATCAAGATCCAGAACGAGAAACTGGCCGAATTCTGCGCCGCCACACCCGACCGCTTTGTCGCGTTTGCCACCGTGGCGTTGCAGCACCCGCAGCTCGCCGTCGAACAGCTCGAATACGCGCTCAAGACCTTGGGGTTGCGCGGTCTTTCGGTGGGCGGCAGTGTCGCCGGCCAGGAATTGGCCGACCCGAAATTTCATCCGGTCTGGGCCAAGGCCGAAGAACTCGGCATCCTGATTTTCCTGCATCCGCTCGGCACCAGGGAACTGGAGCCCAGCGGCCGGCTCAAAGGCAGCGGGCTGTTGACCAACACGATCGGCAACCCGCTCGAAACCACGATCGCGTTGTCACATTTGATCTTTGAAGGAACACTCGACCGCTTTCCAGGCCTGAAGATTTGTGCGGCGCACGGCGGCGGCTTTTTGCCGTCTTACGCCAACCGCTCGGACGCGGTGATCACGACCTTCCCGAACCGCGTCGGGCCTCTCCCAAAGAAGAAGCCGACCCAATACCTGAAGGACGGCCAACTCTATTTCGACTCGATTATGTTTACCGGCGAGGCCTTGCGCCATCTCGTCGCCGAAACCAGCCGCGACCGGGTGATGATCGGCACCGATTATCCGTTTCCGTGGAACAAGGTGCCCGTCGACCACATCCTGTCGACCCCAGGCCTCAGCGACGATGACAAGATCGCGATCTTGGGCGGCACCGCCGCCAGACTGCTCGGGATCGAAGCGTAAAAGCGGGCAGCCGCAGGTAGGGCGAAAAAGCGCGGCGCATTCCGCCGTCGCGGCTTCCCGGCTCGAAAAGGGCCGGAATGCGCTCGGCTTTGCTCCGTTTTTCGGCCCTACATGTGCTGTCAACGGCATCTTGCGCGCAGCACCGGCGATCTGCGGCCGACACAGCCCTTGCTCTCGTCAGGCTCCGATGCCAATATGATAGCAATTGATATCATCAGGAGAAAATATGGGGCAGCTCCTTGTTCGCGACGTTCCCCAGGACATTGTCGAAGCCCTGAAACGGCGCGCTGCCGAGCATGGCCGCAGCGCCGAGGCTGAGCACCGCATTCTCCTCGAGGAGGCCCTGCGCCCCGGGCGCGCCGGATTTCGCCAACGTGTGGCCGCCTTGCGCGAGGAAACGCGCGGCCACATCACGGTCCCCTCCGAGGAACTTATTCGGCAAGATCGTGACGAGCGGTGAGGATCGTCATCGACGCCTCCGTCGCCGTGAAATGGGTGATCGCCGAGGCCGGCAGCGAGGCAGCCGATGCGCTCCTCAATCAAGATCTGATGGCGCCGGTTCTTTGGCTCGCCGAGGCTGCGAACAGCCTCTGGCGCCGGGTGCGCCTGGGCGACATCACGGCCGAGCAGGCCGGCGTGCGTCTCTCGGGGCTGCTCGAAGCGCCGGTCGCATCACTGCCGATCCAGCCCTACCTCGAACGCGCATTGCGGCTGGCCACGGAAATCGGCCATCCGATTTATGACTGCCTCTATCTCGCTGTCGCTCTTCATCACGACGCCACTGTCGTGACCGCCGATCGTCGTTTCGCCTCCGCCGCGAGCCGGCCGGCCCTTGAAGGCCGGGTACGTCTGCTCGGAGAGTAAAATGCGCACTGCGCCACACGGGACGCCGGCAAACTCGATGCGAAAAGAAGTGCCGACCGGGCCTCCTGACGACGGCAAGGTCGCGATCCTCGGCGGCACCGCCGCCACGCTGCTCGGAATCAAATCGTAAAAGCGGGCAGCCGCAGGTAGGGCGCAAAAGCCTTGCCCTGACAAAGCTGAGGGCAAGCACATTCCGCAATTGCCGGTCTCCGGAGACAAAAAGCCGAAAGGCGCTTCGCGGTTTTCCACCCTACGGTGCTACGCGTTGAAGGCTGGTCGTATATCAGAGCGAACCGTTCTTCGCTTGCACGGTTCCCTCCGCGCCGTTCGTGTTATTGTGCCACTTTACCATGAGGGGGGCGATTGAGGTCACCGTGAACGTATTGGTCTGAGGATCGACAGACCCGGTAACCGCGCCGCCGGTAATGTCAAAATTGTAGCCATAGGGGGCGTACAAGTTTGAGACGGACACCGGACCCAAAAAGTAGTTCCCGAGGCTGCCCGCTATCGCAATAAGTCCTGCGAACTCCGCACCAATTGCGGCGGCAACCGCAAGGCCTAGTGAAACCCCTGACGCAATGGGCCAGAGAGCGACTATGCCTATCGCGGCGCCCACCCCCGCAATGGCCTCCACACCAATCTCTACTGCCTTCAGTATATTGTGGTTAGTTTGATCGATTTGGTTCTGGCCATTTGAGACAATGACGTAGAGGTCATGCCAAATTGCGTCCTGGACGTCAAACTCGGTGTAACCATTCGCGGGAACATCGTTCGTGAGGTATTGGATGACCCCCGCTGTCCCGATAGCTACGTGGAAAGGAACATACGCATGGTTGTGTACGCGAAACCATGTCATGCCTCTTCCTCCCCATCTACAGCAAGCAAGACCAGGCCCGGCATCGGACCTGCACAAGCGCATTCGCGCAACGAGGCAGCGATTAAATCTTCCAAATTGTTGCTAATTGTTCGAAAATCCGAGCTTGGTTAAGGATAGTCCCGGGGGCAGGCTTCGCCTCGATGCGAGCCGCGATCCGGGCCGCGGGAGGCTGGGGGATGGGCGGGCTCGCCCGAGGCAGCACATTCCTTTTTCGAGGCTTTCAGCTCGACCGGCGCGGCCTCTTCCGGCGCGACGAGCGCGCGGGTTTTGTGCCCGTCCCGGTCGGCGGGCGGGCGTTCGACCTGCTCTCCTTATTGGTCGAGCGGCACGGCGAGCTGTTGTCGAAAGCAGAGATCATGGCCGCCGTCTGGCCCAACATGGCGGTCGAGGACGGCAACCTGACATTGCAGATCTCGGCGCTGCGCCGCGTTCTCGACCAGGGGCGCGCGGAGGCCAGCTGCATCCAGACGGTAGCGTGGCGCGGCTACCGGTTTGTCGGCCCGGTTACTCGGGTCGCAGAGACCGGGCAGGTTCCACAGTCAACCCTAATCGGCGCAGGCCCACCGCCGCGAATATCGATCGTGGTGTTGCCGTTTGCCAATCTGTCCGACGATCCGCAGCAGGAATTTTTTGCCGACGGGATTACCGACGACCTGACCACCGACCTCTCCCGGATCGCCGGGAGCTTTGTGATCGCCCGCAGTACCGCTTTCACCTATAGGAGCAAGGCGGTCGATGTGCGGCAGATCGGCCGCGAACTGGGTGTCCGCTATGTTCTCGAAGGCAGCGTGCGGCGGTCGGGCGGACAGGTTCGCGTCAACGTGCAACCGATCGACGCCGAAACCGGTGCACATGTCTGGGCGGAGCGGTTCGAGACCGATCGGACGACGCTTGCCGAGGCCGAGGACGAGATCATTGGGCGGCTTGCCCGCACGCTGAACCTCGAACTCGTCGAGGCGGCGGGCCGCCGGATCGAGCTGGAAAAGCCGGCCG
>JAFAHP010000056.1 GCA_019237175.1 Alphaproteobacteria bacterium | reverse complement strand
CGACATGATCGGTTTCCCGGCGCTTGCTTCGACCTCGATGGAGCAGGGGCGGCTGGCGGTGTGCCACGCATTCGGGATCAAAGCGCACAGTGCGCCCGAACGCTTTCCTTATGGGATCTACGCGGTGCCGGAAATCTCGATGGTCGGGAAAACCGAGGAGGAACTGACTGAAGCCTCAGTCCCCTATGAAGTCGGCAAGGCGCGGTACAAGGAAATCGCCCGCGGCCAGATCCTTGGCGACGTCACCGGCCTGTTGAAATTGATATTTCACAGCGAGACCCGTCAGCTGCTCGGGGTGCATATCATCGGCGAGGGGGCGAGCGAGCTGATCCATATCGGGCAAGCGGTGTTATCGTTCGCAGGCAAGATCGATTATTTTATCGATACGGTTTTCAACTATCCGACCTTGGCGGAATGCTATAAGGTTGCGGGGTTCGACGGGATCAACCGGCTCGGGATCTTCGAAGAAGAGCAGACGAAAGCATCGCAGCCGCCCATGTAGTTTCGGTTGGCGGGGACGATGCGAAAGCGATTAGGCGCCATCGCGAGCCTGGGAGCAGAGACCGTATTACCGCCGTTGCCGCGTCGGAATTTGTAGGCTTGTTCAGCCTGTTCAAAGATGGGCGGATGCTGCTTCTGGTCGTCGAACCCGCCGCGCCCGTCCGCCCTTCAGCGCAACGGCGTCTGCAAACCGGATGCCCGGCTTGACGCGGATCGCAACCGAAGGTTTTCTCAGCGTCCAAATTGCCGGAACAACACCAATGCCTGCCTCCAACCCGATTGTTTTCCTGGTCGATGTCGACAACACGTTGCTCGACAATGACCGCATTCAGGCCGATCTGCGGCGTCATCTCGAGCGCGAGTTCGGGGCGCTCTGCCGCGACCGTTACTGGGCGATCCTCGAGCAGCTGTTCACCGATCTCGGCTACCGGGATTATCTCGGCGCGCTGCAGCTCTATCGGGTCGAGCACCCCGAGGACATCCACCTCTTGTCGATGTCCTCGTGGCTGGTGGATTACCCATTTGCCAATCGGATATACCCGGGTGCCCTCGACGTCATCGAACGGCTGCGCCGGTGGGGGCAGACGGTCATCTTGTCGGATGGCGATGTCGTCTTCCAGCCGCGCAAGGTCGAGCGCTCCGGTATTTTCGAGGCCGTCGATGGCCACGTGCTGATCTATATCCACAAAGAGCAGGAGCTCGAAGACGTGGCGCGGCGCTATCCAGCCCGGCACTACGTTCTGATCGACGACAAGCCAAGAATCCTGGCGGCGGTCAAAAAGGTTTGGGGCGACCGCGTCACGACAATATTGCCGCGGCAGGGTCAGTACGCCCGCGCTGCGGACGCTGCCTCGTATCCCGACGCCGATTTGACGGTCGAACGCATTGGCGATCTTGTGGAATACGACCTTTCCACCCTGCTCGCAGACCGCCGGTGAAAATCGACGTCCGTCCCCGCTGAACGGGAACAGCGAGGCTCGCCGACAGGACAAGGTCTTTGCGGACACGTTCGCGGTATCTGCGGCTCCCTTGACTTGACCGCCTCCGGCGATGCGTTGAGATCGGGCGTGAAACCGACCAGCTTGGGTGCCCAGCCCTACTCGCCTCGCGACTGGTAATCGACGGCCAGCGCCCGCATACGAGGACGCAGAACGTTCACCCAGGTGTTGACTCGCTCGGCCAACCAGGAAAACGCCCTTTTCCGCACATCTGCCTGACCCAGCGGTCCGGTTTCAAGTCCGTAGTCAAAAGCAACGGAACGCTGTGCTGTCTATTCAAACCGGAGCCCCCACCCTCGTCATCCCGGCGCAGGCCGGGATCCATGTCAGCCACAGGCACCGGCCGGAGTTTATCCTCGGGCCGGCCCAAGGCCGGACCCGTGGGCCGGTGTGATAAATCTGCGCGTATTGTTCGTCAGTTCGTAAGCATGGGACCACGATCGGCCACTTCGCCATAGCCGGATCAGATCACGCCTTTCGCGTGCAAGGCTGCCAAATCGGCACGGGTGAGGCCGAGGCGGCCAAAGATCTCGGCGTTGTGCTGGCCGAGCTTAGGGGCGGCGGTGCGCACGCGGATGGCCTCGTCCATCTTGATCGGCGTGCGGATATGCGGGACCTCGCCGAGTTCCGGATCGCTCGCATATTGCACGAGCCCGCGGTGCTTGACCTGAGGATCGGCAAACATCTGCGCGTAGTTGTAGACCGGGCCGCACGGCACGCCGGCCTTTTCGAGCACCGCGACCCAATGATCGGTCGGGGCGGTCGCGAGCACGTCTTCCATGACCCCCTCAAGGGCCTCGCGGTTCGACATGCGCGCTGCATTGGTCGCAAAGCGTCGGTCTTGGCACCATTCGGGATGGCCGAGAGCCTCGGCACAGCGCTGCCAGATCACCTCGCCGGCAGCGCCGATCATCAGGTAGCCGTCCCTGGTTTTCATGCGCTGATAGGGAGCGTTTTGCCGATGGCGCGAACCCTGACGTACCGGCTCCTCGCGATCGGCGAGCCATTGCGCCGATGTCCACGAGCTGAACCCGATCGCGGTTTCGAGCAATGAGCATTCGACCAGGCGGCCTTTGCCGGTGCGCTGCCGGTCGTAAAGCGCGGCGAGGATGCCCTGGACTGCCCACATGCCGGTGCCGAGGTCACAAATCGGCAGGCCGACCGAGGTCGGCGGGCCGTCAGGCTCACCGGTCACGTGCATGATGCCGCCCATCCCCTGCGCGATCAGGTCAAAACCACCGCGTCCGGCATAAGGCCCGTCATAACCGAGCCCGGACAACTGGGCATAGATCAGCCCTGGGTTCACCGCCCGCAGATCGCCATAGCCGAGCCCGGCGCGCGGCATCACATTCGGCCGATAATTTTCCACCAGCACGTCCAGCCCCTCGATGAGGCGCAGGAACAGCGCCTTGCCGTCGGGCTTTTTGTAATCGAGGGTGATGGCCCTTTTGTTGCGGTTGATGTAGCGGAAATAGGGGTTGCGTTCGCTGCCGTCGCCCCAGGCGCGCACGGAATCTCCTCTGAGCGGGCGTTCGAGCTTGACGACCTCAGCCCCCATATCGGCGAGGATCATCGTGCAAAACGGTCCCGCCATGTGCTCGGTCAAATCGAGGACCTTGAGCCCGGTCAGGGGGCCGCTGCGATCGGCCGCGTCGTAGCGTTCGTCCATCCGTCATCCTCTGGGTTCGTGATGATGCCCTCTCCGCCCTTGGGGGCGGAGAGGGTTGGGTGAGGTGGGGGCAGCACCAGCGGCCGGAGCCCCACCTCACCCTCCCATCGTAAGCGATGGGCCCCTCCCTCTCCGCCCTGAAGGGCGGAGAGGGTTTAAAACGCCCGCTCAGCCGCTGACTGTCTCGAGCGTCGGCAGACGGTAGCGGTCTTGCGGATCGTCCCAACCTTTGAAATTGGGGGCGCGCTTTTCGGCGAAGGCGGCGCGCGACTCGATCAGGTCACTCTTGGCGCCATGCTCCTTTAGCGCGGCGGCGAGACGCTGTTGATCAAGCGACGGCATGGGCCGCATCTGGCGCATCATATGTACGGTGTTGACCCGCGAGGCCGGCGGCAGGGTCAACAGATGCTCGGCCATAGCAATGGCGCTTGGTAATAGCTCTTCAGCTTCGACGAGCCGGTTCAAAAAGCCGATCTCGTAAAACCGCTCGGCGGTAAAGCGAAAGCCCAGCGCCATCTCCATGGCGATCGGATAGGGCAGATTGGCAACATGGCCGTGATTGTAGCCGCCCAAGAGCCAGCGCTTGGCTTCCGAAACCTCAAACACCGCGCCCTTGACCGCGACCCTGAGGTCGGTGCGCTCGACCAGCATAAATCCGCCACCCATCGCATAGCCGTTGACCGCGGCGATGACCGGCTTTTCGAGCGCCCCGGTCATAAACGGGTCTTCGATTGAGGGACGTTGCCCACCCGGCATGCCACGCGCGAGCGACTCTTTCATGTCCTCGCCGGCGCAAAAGGCGCGTCCCGTGCCGGTAAAAATCGCGACTTCGAGGTCGTTCGAATGGCGGAATTCCGTCCAGGTCTCGGCGAGCCGTATGCGCATTTCGGCATTGAGCGCATTCAATCGCTCGGGGCGGTTCATCCGCACGACGAGGATCTGCCCCAAACGCTCGGTCTCGACAACGGCCATGGTTTTTTCCTTTCCTACGCGTGACGCCGCGGGCCTGACGACGCTACCATTCCTGCCCCGGTGACCGCGAGGAGTTCCGCACCGATGGGGCGTGAGATCGAGGAGTTGGCGCGGTTTGTCGCCGCGACGCAATGGGAGGACGTGCCCAAGCCGGTCCAAGAGCATGCGAAGCTCACCCTGCTCGACACACTGGGTGTCGTCCTCGCGGGGTCGGCGCGGCCTGAAGTTGCGGCACTTCGCCAACGGCTTGCGGACGGCGCCGGCACCGGGGCCACTGTTTACGCCCCGGGCTGGCCCGGAGCGGAACCGCGGACAGCGGCATTGCTGAACGGCATCGCCGGCCGGTCGATTGAATTGTGCGAGGGGCTGCGCTTTGTGTCGGGGCAGGCGGCAATGCAGGTGTTGCCCGCGGTGTTGGCGGTGGGCGAACACGCCCGGAGCACCGGCCGCGAAATGATGAGCGCATTTGTGCTCGGCTACGATGTCGTCGCACGCATTTCCGGCGGGTTCAGGCCGCGCCCATTGGCCCACCAGAACGGACAGGTTTCGCTGCTCGGCGCTGCCGCGGCGGGAGCGCGGCTCAACGGTCTCGATGCCGCCGGAGTGAGCCTCGCGATGCGCGTCGCCGCGGTGCTGATGCTGACGCCGAGCTACACGAACGCCGTCGCCGGCGCCACGGCGCTCAACATCGCCGGCGGTATGAGCGGATTTGCCGGGGTGCTGGCGCCCGATCTCGCCCGCGCCGGGTTTGCTGCCCAGCCCGACGCGATCGAAGAGACGCTGAACAATCTCGTCGGCGACGGGTTTGCGCCGGATCGGTTGCTGGAAGAGCTCGGCCAAGTTTGGCACATCACGCGCAACTATTTCCGGCTTTACGCTTGCTGCAATCCGATCCACCCCGCACTCGATTGCCTGGCCGCGGCATTGACCGAATTGCGGCCGCGCGCGCAAGAGATCGAGCGCATCGACATCGCGACTTATCGCTTCGCGTCAGTCATGCGCAACCCGGAGCCGCCCAACTATTTTGCGTCGAAATATTCGCTCCCTCACGCCGCGGCGGTGATGGTGGTGCGCGGCAGCGCCGGGTTTGCCGCCCTTGACGACACGGCGTTGCAGGATCCGGTGATCGCCGCGTTGCGCCGGCGGGTGCAGATCAGCGAAGACCCGGCGATGAGTGTCTTGGCACCGCGGTTGCGCCCGGCCCGCGTCACCCTGAGCTTGAGCGACGGCCGGCAGTGCATCAAATCGCGCGAAAGCCATCGCGGTGATTTCCAGGAGCCGTTCAGCGAAGGGGAAATCCGCCGCAAATTCCGCGAGCTTGCGGCGGTCGTGTTGACCGCCGAGGGTGTCGGCCGGGTCGAGCGCGCCATCGACCATTGCGACGAATGGCGGGACCTGACCGAGCTGATCCGGTTGCTGCGGCAACACGGCCGGGCATGAAATTAACCCGCTAAGACTTCAGGGCCGTAGGGCGGAATAGCGCGCAGCGCGCATTCCGCCGCCCTTTCTCGTCGGTGCCGCAGATGGCGGAATGCGCTGTCGCTTTTCCGCCCTACGATGACTGGGCCGCGCTCTTACGACTTCAGCAGCACGGCCATAATCCTTTCGCGCGTCAATGGCAGATCGCGCAGGCGCGTACCGAGCGCATGGGCGACGGCGTTGGCGATTGCGGCCACGGTCGGACCGCCGGCGGCCTCGCCGACGCCGAGCGGGGGCAGATCCGCAGCTGCACCGACCAGTTCGACCGTAACCTCGGGTGCCTCGGTGAAGCGCATTACCGGGTAGCCCTCCCAGTCGCGGGAGCTGATACCGGCGCTGTCGAGCCTCACACCTTCCTTTAACGTCCAGCTGGCGGCCTGGACGATGCCGCCCTCTAGCTGATTGATCGCACCGTCGGGGTTGATGACCAGCCCCGCATCGGCGGCACACCAAACCCGGGTCACCCGGACGGCTTCTTCGACCTCGACCTCGGCGACGACCGCCGCATACGCGGCCATATTCTTGTAGCGAGCAAAGCCGATGCCGCGGCCGTTGCCGGTGCCCGACGGCAACCCCGCCCGCCAGCCGCTGATCCGTGCGACCTGCTCGACAACCGCGCGCGCCCTGGCATCGTTCAACAGCGACAGCCGGTACGCTACGGGGTCCTCCCCGGCACGCACGGCCAATTCGTCGATCGACGATTCGATCGCAAAGACATTGGCGTTTGCACCAAGCCCGCGCAGCGATGACGTACGAACCGGGGTTTCCGGGATCAGGTGGTGGACGATCCGCTTTGCCGCGAAATTATAAAGCGGCTCGCCGTTGCGCGTGCCCGCCCCCGGCGGATTGGACGATTCGGTGGCGGGCGGCGCCGGCGGCGGATCGGGAAGCGCTTCCGCGGCAAGCAAATTGCCGCCGCCCCCCGGCCGGCTCGAATGCCGGCCGCTCCAAATCTCGGTGGTCCAATCGGCGGGACGCCCGGCGTCGTCGAGAGCCGCGCGCGCGGTCACGACCATCGCCGGGCTGACCGGTTCAAAGCCGAATTCCTCTTCGCGCCGCCACCGCACCCGGATCGGCCTCCCCGGGCTCTGCAATGCGATGACCGCCGCGTCGGCTGCCGCGTCGTCAGCGCCGTTATGACCGTAGCAGCCCGGCCCCTGCACATGGATGACCCGGATCATCGCCGCGTCGAGCTTCAACGTCCGGGCGAGCGCGTCGCGCAGCGGATAGACACCCTGCGAATGCGTCCACACCTCGAGCCGGCCATCGCGATAACGGGCGATGCCGCAAGACGGCGCCACCGAGGCGTGCGCGACGTGCATGCGCGTGTAGGTCGCCTCGTACCGGTTCGCCGCCGTCACCGCGGCGGATGAGGGCGCCGTGCCGACAAGCCGGTCGAGGGACGGCTGCTGCAATAAAGAGCGCGCCTCTTCCTGAGACGGGTTGAGTTGATCGATACCGTCCCACACGACATGGTCCGGCGCTACCGCGGCAACCGCGTCGACGACAGTTTCGTCGGCCCCGGTTATGGCGAGGAAATTGCCGCGTCGGATAATGTCGATCGGTCCTTTCGCGGCGTGGCGCAGCGCCGCCTCGTCGATCGATTTGATCGCAGCACCCCGGTGCGGCTGCCGCACGACGCGGGCATGCACCATGCCGTCGAGCACCATGTCGTGAACAAAGATCGGCTGGCCAAACACCTTGGCGGCAAGGTCGATGCGTCGCGCGCTCTGCCCGACGACGCGGTAGCCATCCGGTGTCTTCGCGAGCGTGTCGCCGCGCGCAGGGCGGCCAAGGTCGACGGCCGCCGCGAGCGACCAGTAATCGTGTCCGGTCCGCCCGCCACGATGGGTGATCGCGCCGTCATCCACCGCCAGATCCGGTCGCGCGTAGCCAAAGGCCGCGGCGGTGTGGTCGAGGAACAGGCTGCGGATTTCGGCGCAGGCCAGGCGCAACGCGACACCGCCGAATTGGATCGACTGACTGCCGGCGGTGTAACCCTCGTTGGGCGTCAGCCCGGTGTCGCCCGACTGCAGCACAATCCGTTCGAGGGTCACATCGAGTTCTTCGGCCGCGATCTGCCGCATCGCGGTCAATACACCCTGACCGATCTCGACCCGGCCGGTTGACACCCTCACCAGCCCCGGCTGGTCGAACCCAACCCATTGAGCGAGCCGCGGGTTGCTGGCAAGCAATGGCGGCAGCGAGGTAGAGGCCACGCCGCTCATCGCGCTGCGCCTCGCGCCCGTGACTCTTCGCGGATGCGCTCGGCAGCGAGCGCAACCGCGCGCAGGATGCGGTTATGACTGCCGCAGCGACAGACATTCTCGTCGAGCGCCTCAGCGATCTCGCGCCGCGAGGGTGCGAGGTTGCGATCGAGCAGCGCCTTTGCCGAAATCAGGATGCCGGAAAGGCAATAGCCGCATTGGCCCGCCTGCTCGTCGAGAAAGGCTTGTTGCAATGGATGCGGGCGATCGGGCGTGCCCAGCCCCTCGATGGTGAGGATGTTTTTACCGGCGACAGTCG
This sequence comes from Alphaproteobacteria bacterium, assembly GCA_019237175.1. Classification (GTDB taxonomy): domain Bacteria; phylum Pseudomonadota; class Alphaproteobacteria; order ATCC43930; family CGMCC-115725; genus AP-15. The sequence continues at coordinate 489 of JAFAHP010000056.1, read as the reverse complement.
ACAGTGCCTTTCCGCAAGATTTCTCTGCCCGACCGTCAATGAGCACCATGCAGCAGCCACATTGTTCGAGGCCGCAGCCGAACTTTGTGCCCATCAGCCCGAGATGATTTCGCAGAACATCGAGAAGCGGGGTGTCACCCGCCGCGGCAACACCGACCTCACGCCCATTTACGAAAAGTGTGATTGCTTGCATTGCCCTCTCGCCTGTCGGTGGCGCGATCATACCAAATTTGGCGAGTTGGTGACTCCGTCCCTCGTCTTGACACCGCCGCCGTCCGCAGATCGCACCTATTCCCCCCGGGACGCAAAACGTTTCTGCCTCAACCTATGCCGGCCCTATCTCTAACGAGGCTCCGCCTCAGACCGACGAGGCATGTGGCGGCGCACAAAAAATTTGACACATTCGCATCAAGTTTGGCGACTCAAGCAGAGCTAGCGGCAACAACTTGACGCTCGGTACCAAATAAGGGCGGATCGAGATTTCGCTTC
>JAFAHP010000697.1 GCA_019237175.1 Alphaproteobacteria bacterium | reverse complement strand
AGGTAATAAAGCTGGTTTCCGGAGAGCTTTTCCTGATAAGCCATCGTCGTCCATGCGAACGACATCCCTTGCGGCAGGGTTTGGTTGGCAACGCTTTCCATCAACGACAGCGACTGGCCCGAGCTGACGCCGGGCGCAGGACCGCCGACCACCGTCGCCGACGGGTAAAGGTTGTAGAGCGTGATCAGCGACGGCGCCAAAGTCGAACTCAGATGCGCCACCGCCCCGATCGGCACCATCTGGTTGTCCTGGCTTTTGACATAAAGGTTCAACAGATCGTCTGGCCGTAGCCGATATTTCGAATCGGCTTGAACATAGACCTGAAAGACCTGCCCATATTTGTAGAACTCGTTGACGTAAGTCGAACCGAGATACGAGGTCAGCGCATTGAAAATATCGCCGACCGAGACGCGCAGCGTCTCGGCACGGTCGCGATCGATGGTCACTGCGACCTGCGGCGCGCCCGGACGGAAGGTTGTCATGACATGCTGCAGGCCGGGGTTGGCATTGCCGGCTTTGACCGCCGCGTCAGTGGCTTGGCTGAGCTTCTGGAAATCAAAGCTGCCGCCCAAGAGGACGGTCTGCATCTGGAAGCCGCCGGCGTTGCCGATCCCCTGGATCGGCGGCGGCGCCAGCACGACCAGCCGCCCGTCGGGAGCGGTGTTGAGCTTTTCCTGCAGGTGCTCGGCAATCGTCAGGAGGTCGGTCCCTTGCGCTTTGCTGCGCTGATCCCAGGGCTTGAGCGTGACAAACGTGACCCCGGCATTTGCCAGATCGGCGAAATTGTCGAGCACCGACACGCCGGAGATTGCGATCGTGTTGTCGACGCCCGGAATGGCGGCGGCCATCTTGGTCGCGCGATCGAGCGCCGCTGTCGTCCGTCCGAGGGCCGCACCCTCCGGCAGTTGCGCCGCGATAATCAGATAACCCTGGTCTTCGTTGGGGATGAAGGCGGTCGGCAGCCGGGCAATGCCCCAGAAGGCGACCAGAGCCAGCCCGATGCCGATCAGCACCACCAGGCTCGAGTGTCGCACCATGCGACCGATCAACCCGGTATAGGCCTTTTCCGAAACGGTGTAGGCGCGCTCGAAGCCGCGAAAGAAAAAGTTGCGCTGTTCGACCGGTTTGGGGGTTCGCAGCCATAACGCGCACTGCGTCGGCTTCAAGGTCGCGGCATTCACCGCGCTGATCAGCGCCGTCACGGCGATGACGAGTGCGAACTGGGCGAACATCAGCCCGCTCAGACCCGGCACAAACGAATCCGGCAAAAACACCGCCATCAAAACCAGTGTGATGCCGATGATCGGCCCAAACAATTCGTTCATCGCCCGCACCGCGGCGTCGTGTCCGGACATGCCCTGCTCGATGTATTTCGACACGCCCTCGACAATGACGATCGCGTCATCGACGACAATGCCGATCGCCAACACCAGCGCAAACAGGGTCGAGAGGTTCACGGTGTAGCCGAGTGCGGCCATGCCGGCGAAGGCGCCGATGATCGTGACCGGCACGGTCGTCGCCGGCACCAGGATGGCGCGAAAACTCTGCAGGAATATCAGGATCACGATCAGCACGAGCACGCCGGCCTGCCACAGTGTGGTGTAGACGCCGTTGATCGACGCCCTGATAAAGACGGTCGTGTTGTAGGGGATCGAGTATTGAACTCCCGGCGGAAAGCGGCGGGAGAGCTCTTCCATCTTGGCCGCCACCTCCTTCGCGACCTGCAGCGAGTTGGAGCCCGGAACCTGATAGATCGCGATCCCGGCGGCCGGCTTGCCGGTCAGCTTGAAATCCTCCGAATAGGTCTGGGCACCCATATCGACACGGCCGATATCCTTGATGCGAACGAGACGCCCGCCCTGCGCGGTCTGGTCCTTGACGATAAGATTGGCGAATTCTTCGGGATCGTTGAACTTGGATTTGATGTCGACGGTATACTGGAACGCCTGCGTCGGCGGGGCAGGTGGCATGCCGATCTGTCCCGCCGCCACATTCTGGCTCTGCTGCCGGATGACCTTGACGACGTCGCTCGGCACCAAGCCGAACGAATAGAGTTTGTTCGGATCCATCCAGACCCGCATCGAATATTCGCCGGCGCCGAACACGAGCACGTTGCCGACGCCGGGCAGGCGCGACAATTCGTTGACCAGGTCGATTGTCGCGTAATTATAGAGGAACAGGGCGTCGCGCGAATTGTCGGCCGAATTCAATGTCACGATTTCCAGGATATTCGCGGATTTGGCGCGGATCGAGACACCCTGCGCCTGCACTACCTCGGGCAATTGCGCCAACGCATTTTGCACGCGGTTTTGAACCTGCACCTGATCCATGTTCGGATCGGTGCCGATGTCGAACGACACCGTCAGGTTGTAGGTGCCGTCATAGGCGCTCGTCGACTCCATGTAGATCATGCCGGGGACGCCATTGACCTGCAATTCGAGCGGCAGGGCGATGGTATCGACGACAGTCTGCGGGCTGGCGCCGGGATAGCGCGTCGAGACCTGGACGGTCGGCGGCACGATGTTTGGATATTGCGCGACCGGCAGACGCAATAAAGACACCGCCCCGATGATGATCAGCACAATCGCCAAGACATTGGCGAGAACCGGATGCTCGATAAAGAATTTCGATATCATGGCTTGGCCCCCGTAGAGGTCGCTTCGATCGTGGTCAGCTGCGGCGTCACCTTGGTGCCAGGGGTGGCCCGCCAGAGGTCGCCGACGACGACGCGGTCGTCGGGCT
>JAFAHP010000462.1 GCA_019237175.1 Alphaproteobacteria bacterium | reverse complement strand
CGAAGTCGTTGGAGGTGGGGTCGTAGGGCGCGATCAGGTCCGCTCCAATCCCGGCGACAGTGACGATACCAACCATCACCATGCCGATCGTCCCGAGCGGCTGATGGCGGACAAAATCGATGAGCCGCGCCCAGCGTGAGCGGCGGAGTCCGACAACCTCGTCAACAGCGAAGCTCGAAACGGGATTGGGCGCAGCCATCGACATGATCAATGATCCTCAGGCAAAGCGAATGCGCGGATCGAGCCACGCGTAAAGAACGTCGACGACCAGGTTGCTCAGAACCGAGATTGTAACGATTAGCATCACGATCGCCTGGGTCAGCGTGTAATCCTGGTTTTGAACCGCCTGAACCAATAGGCGACCGACACCGTTCAGGTTGAACACTTGTTCGGTGACGACAAGGCCGCCGACCAGAAAAGCGAATTCGATACCGATCACCGTGACCACCGGCAGCATTGCATTTTTCAACGCATGCCGATTGACGATGATCCGGTTGATCAAGCCCTTGGCGCGGGCGGTGCGAATATAGTCCTCGCGCAGCACTTCCAGCATCGCCGAGCGGGTCATGCGCATTGCTACCGCGGAATAGCGATAACCGATGGTCACTGCCGGGAGGATCACAATTGACAGGCTGCGCAGCGGGTCCTGCCAAAGCGGCACATAGTCGATCGGCGGCATCCACGGCTTGCCGAGAAAGATCTGGGTCAGATCGAGAACGACAAGAAGCGAGATTATCCCGAGCCAAAACGACGGAGCAGCGATCCCTGCGATCGCAAAGGTCCGCACCACCAGATCGGTCGAGCTGTTCTGCTTCAATGCCGAGATCGTACCGAGCGGAATCGCAATGATGACCGCGATGATGGTCGCCAATATGGCGATCTCGAGGGACACAGGAAAACGAGCGGCGATTTCGTACGCTACCGGCTTGCCCGACCACATCGAGGTGCCGAGATCGAGACGGCAAAAGCCCCATACGAAATTAACGAACTGAAGCCACAGCGGCTTGTCGAACCCGATCTCGGCATGACAGGCGGCCAATGCTTGCTCGGTGAAAGACGTCCCCCCCGATCCGAGGCGAATGACGCAGATGTCGCCCGGAATCAGGCGCATCAGAAAGAATACGAGTGCGGCTGCCCCGAACAATGTCGGGATCATCAGCAATATGCGCTTTACAATGTATCGATACACAGCCGTCGCTCGTGTTTTCCGGCCGCAAGCCGCACGCCTCGCCGCCGCTGGAACTGGGCCTGGAGATTCATCCCGCGGGTGACGGCTCCGACCCGCACTTCCCGCACTGCGGCGGCGAAAGCCAGATCGTCGATAGATCCTGATTGAGGTAGTGGCTAGGGCCGATCTTCCAGCCGTTGACATAGGAGCGGAGCGGCACGATCCGGTACCACCACAGCGTTTGGATGATATGCGCCTGGTCGTCGAGCACCCATTTTACAAAGTTCCACATATCGTCCTGCTGCTTTACGGGATCCGTCTCGTGCAGCATCTTGTCGTAAAGGTCGATTTCCTTCTGGTCCTCAAAGTAGCCATAGTTGCCCTTGTTGACCGGCAGCGGCAGCCAAGTCTGAACGTCGATCGGCGGGTTGACGATGCCATGGCAACTGCCGCCGGTTCCGACGCTGAAGTCGCCGCTGCGCAGCGCCGCGAACCAGGGGCCGGTCGGCACGACGCGTTGCGTCACCTGCAGCCCGATCTTGCGCCACTGATCGACGAGCCAGGTCCCGAGATATTTGTAGGGCTGGTCGACGTTGCGGTTCAAAAGCTCGAAACTCAATCCTTCCGCACCGGCCTCCTTTAGCAGACGCCGCGCTTCGGCCCGGGATTTTTCGATGTCCGGCCAAAAGCCTGCGAGTGTGTCGAGCTCGGCCTTTGACGGCGCCAGCGGCGAGCCCGGAAAGACGATGCTGCCGACCGTATGCATCACCGCAATCTTCGACAACCCCGGTGCCGAGCCCCAACGGTCGATCGCCAGCGTCAATGCGCGGCGCACCCGCGCATCGTCAAACGGCTTTTTCTTGTGGTTGATCCAGGCGCCCAAGGTGCAATTCCAGTCGCTCTCTTGCACCTTGATCTGGCCGTCGAGCTGCTGCTTCAACTGGTCGATCGCCGAGGGCGGATAGCCGCGGAACTCGGTCCCGGCCCGGTCGGCGCGGATCGCATCGAGCTGTACGGCCTGCTTTGGCGCAAAGATCCCGATAAAGCCGTCGAGATAAGGCAGACCCTTTTGATAGTAATCAGGGTTGCGCACCCCCTTGATGGATTGACCGATCTCGTAGCCGGCGAATTTGAACGGGCCGGAGCCCATGATGTTCTTTTCATACCAGTGGGGATCCCTGTCGAGGATCTTCTTCTCGTAGACCCAGTTGTAAGGATCGGCCAGCGCCGGCAAAAACGCGCTGGTCGCAAACTTCAGATCAATGACGACCGTGCCCGGGTCGGGTGCAGTGATGTCCTTGACCATCATGAAATTGTCCGACCGCGGGCTCAGCACACCCGGCGGCGGAAAGGCGATTTCGTTTAGGCTCGCGGCGACATCGGCGGCGGTCAGCGGGTCGCCGTTATGAAATTTGACGCCCTGGCGGATCTTGAAGGTCCAGGTCTTGCCGCCGTCGCTCGGCTGCGGCATCGCGGTGCACAGGTCGCAAACGATGTCGGTCGTCGAGCCCGGGTCGTAAGGGTTGATCCGCACCAACGTACTGTAAAACGGCGCCGCCGAATGAATCGTCGCGTAAGTTTCCTCGCGGTGCCCGTCGAAGCTCGGCGGCGCATCGGCCGGGATCATATAGGTCAACGTGCCGCCGTACTTTGCACCTTCCTCCTGCGCAGCGGCGGGCAAGGCCGCCAGCGCGACAACGAGCCCGACTTCCCATAACAATGCCCGGATTCTCATTTGGGCCTCTGCTGTTCAACGCTGTTGTGAGGTTCTGCCCGGATTGCATCGCACCCGCGGGCCAGCCTAGCCCGCCGGTTTCGGCGGTGGTTCGTCGGCGCACTTGCCGCAATGGGGCGGCGACAGCCAGATCGTCGACAGGTCCTGATTGAGGTAATGGCTCGGGCTGATCTTCCAGCCGTTGACATAAGACCGCAGCGGCACCAGCCGGTTCCACCACAACAGAAAAGCGATGTGCGCCTGGTCGTCCGTCAGCCATTTCACAAAATCCCACATGTCGGCGCGCTGCTTGGCCAGATCCGGTTCGTGCAGCATCTTTTCGTACAGGTCGATTTCCTTCTGGTCATCGTAATAGCCGTAATTCGCCATGCTGACCGATCGCGGCAGCCACGTCTGGAGGTCGATCGGCGGATTGACGATGCTTTGGCAATTCCCCCCCAGCCCGACCGCGAAGTCGCCGCTGCGGAACGCGGCGAACCATGGTCCGGTCGGGACGACATGCTGGGTGACGTGGGCGCCAATCTTGCTCCACTGATCGACAAGCCACGTGCCGTTGTATTTGTAGGGCTGGTCGATGTCGCGGTTCAAAAGCTCGAAGCTAAGCCCCTCGGCGCCGGCTTCCTTCAACAGACGGCGCGCCTCGGCACGCGATTTTTCGATGTCGGGCCAAAACCCGGCGAGGGTCTGGAGCTGCGCCTTCGAGGGTGCCAGCGGCGAGCCCGGAAAGACGATGCTACCGACGGTGTGCACATTGGCGATGCGCGACAAGCCCGGTGCAGAGCCCCAACGGTCGATCGCCAATGTCAGTGCCCGGCGCACCCGAACATCGTCGAACGGCTTTTTCTTATGGTTGAACCAGACGGCAGAGCCGCAATTCCAATCGCTTTGCTGCACCGTGATTTGACCGTCGAGCTGTTGCTTCAGCTGGCCGATCGCCGTCGGGGGATAGCCGCGGAACTCGACCGCCGCCCGGTCGGCGCGGATCGCGTCGAGCTGCACCGCCTGCTTTGGAGCATTGATCCCGACAAAGCCGTCGAGATATGGCAAACCCTTGTGGTAGTAATCGGGATTGCGCACCCCCTTGATGGATTGACCGACCTCGTAACCCGCGAATTTGAAGGGCCCGGAGCCCATGATATTCTTTTCGTACCAGTGCGGATCCTTGTCGAGGATCTTCTTTTCGTAGATCCAGTTAAATGGATTGGCGAGCGCCGGCCAAAACGCGCTGGTCGCGAACTTTAAATGGATGACCACCGTCGTCGAATCGGGCGCGGCGATGTCCTTGACCATCATGAAGTTGTCCGACCGCGGGCTCAGCACGTCTTTTGCCGGGAAGGCGATTGCGTTGAGGCTCGCAGCGATGTCGGCAGCAATCAGCGGATCGCCGTTATGAAACTTGACCCCTTCACGAATTTTGAATGTCCAGGTTTTGCCGTCGTCGGTCGGCTGCGGCATCGCCGTGCACAGATCGCAGACGATGTCGGTGGTCGAGCCTGGATTGTACGGATTGACCCGCACGAGTACGCTGTAAAAGGGCGCCGCCGTGTGGATTAGCGCAAAAGTCCCCTCGCGGTGACCGTCAAAGCTCGGCGGCGCGTCGGCCGGGATCATGTAGGTCAAGGTACCGCCGTATTTCGCCCCCTCTTCCTGTGCCGCCGCCGGCATCGCCGCCAGCGCTGCGATCACCGCCATTTCGAGGGTAAATAACCGCAATCCCATTTTGACCTCCCGTTTTCCGAGACCGTTGTTCTTTGATTTGAGAGCGTTGAGAGTCATAGGCCCGGCCACGGCCGCTAGCCTCGCCGAGACCACAGCCGGTTATGCACCATCCCACCGCCGCCTTCCGTCTCTTCAGCTCGACACCACCGGAATTTTGCCGTCTTTGCGCCCAACCGAGCTTTGGGCAAACGCCTCGCGCCACGCCGGCGGGTCAACTTGACTGCACGCCACCCAGTGACCGGGTCGGATCTCGCGCAATTCCGGGCGGGTTCGTTGGCAGTCGGCAACCGCCATCGGGCAGCGCGGATGGAACACGCATCCAGGAGGCGGGTTGATCGGGCTGGGCACTTCGCCGGCAAGCGGACGAAAGCCGCGCCGTCCCTCGACCTCGGGATCAGGCACCGGCACCGCCGCCAACAACGCTTGCGTGTAGGGATGCAGCGGATTGTCAAAAAGTTCGTCGCTCGCTGCCAATTCCACAATACGGCCCAGATACATCACCGCGACGCGCTGACACAGATGGCGCACCACCGACAGATCGTGCGCGATAAACAGATAAGTCAGGTTGAACTGCTCGCGCAGACCCTCGAGCAAATTGATGATTTGCGCCTGGATCGACACGTCGAGAGCGGACACCGCCTCGTCGCAGACGATGAATTCGGGTTCGAGCGCCAAGGCGCGGGCGATACCGACCCGCTGTCGCTGACCGCCCGACATCTCGTGCGGATAGCGATCGGCAAATTTCGGGTCGAGACCGCAGACCGACAATAATTCGCCGACGCGGCGTGCGCGGCGCGCCGCGTCCCGTTCGATACCATGCACCCTTATCGGCTCGGCGATGATCTCGCCGACCTTCATGCGCGGGTTCAGCGAGCTGTACGGGTCTTGAAAGATCACTTGGATTCGCCGGCGCAGCGCCAGCAATTCCCGGCCTTCCAGCGCCAGGATGTCGACGCCGTTGAAGCGGACCTCGCCTGCCGTCGGCCGCTCCAGCCGCAGGATGCAGCGGCCGGTTGTCGTCTTGCCGCAACCGCTTTCGCCAACGAGTCCCAGGGTTTCGCCGCGGCGGATCGCAAAGTCGACGCCGTCAACCGCTTTGACCTCACCCAGTTTCCGCCCGATCAGCACACCCTCGGTGATCGGGAAATGCATCCGCAATCCCCTCACCTCGAGCAGTGGCGGCCGATCAGTATTGGCGGTTGCGACGGCGTTCATACCGCCACCTCGGTCGCGACGGCGATTTCGTCACTGCGCAAGCAGGCGGCGAAATGCCCGGCAGCGCGTGTCGGCGCCATCGCCGGTCGCCGGCGTGCGCAGGCTTCGACCGCGAAACGGCAGCGGGGGCGGAACGCACAGCCGCCGTCGAGACGGGTCAGGTCGGGCGGCTGGCCTGCGATCGGGTCAAGCCGCGCTTGGCGCGGGCGATCGAGCCGCGGCACCGATCGCAGCAATGCCATCGTATAGGGGTGACCCGGGTGGTGATAGACCGCCTGCGCCGGTCCGCTTTCGACAATGCGGCCAGCATACATGACGTTGACGCGATTGGCGTAGCGCGCAACCACTCCGAGATTGTGGGTGATGACGATCAATGCGGCGTCGAGCCGGCGCGTTAAACTCTTCATCAATTCGAGGATCTGTGCCTGGATCGTCACGTCGAGTGCCGTCGTCGGTTCGTCGGCGATGATCAGTTTCGGGTCGCAGGCGATGGCGATTGCAATCATAATGCGTTGACGCATGCCGCCCGACAGCTGATGCGGGTATTGCTTGAGCCGGCGCAGCGGGTCGGCGATGCCGACGAGACCCAACAATTCGATCGCGCGATGGTGCGCGGTGATGCGATCAGCGCCGCGATGCTGTTCGAGCGTTTCGGTGATCTGTCGGCCGATCGTCAGCACCGGGTTTAGCGATGTCATCGGCTCTTGAAAGACCATGCCGATGTCGCCGCCGCGCACTTCGCGCATTTCCGCGTCGGATAGCCGCAATAGATCGCGTCCGTTGAACAGGACGCGGCCTCCGCTGATGCGGCCGGGCGGGTCCGGGATCAGCCGCAACAATGCCAGCGCGCTCGCCGTCTTCCCCGACCCGCTTTCGCCGACAATCGCCACCGTCTCGCCGCGATCGACAGTATACGAGATGCCGTCGACCGCCGGCACCGTCCCGAGCCCGGTGCGGAATTCGGTGGATAGATTGGTAACCTCAAGCAGCGGCGGCACGGCCGGCTCCGATCCTCCCGTTCACATAGGCATGTTTCGTATTCCGCTTTAGCCAATGTGGTATCGGCCGCGGTGGGAGCTGTCAACAGCCGCGCCGGGCCCGCGAGCGGCATCGGTACTCGCTGCCCGGCAAACCTACCGTCACCGGCCGCCCTTGAACTATGTGCTCGCGATCATGGCTGAGCAGCGGCTAACATCGCTGTCGTTATCGGATGTGAGG
>JAFAHP010000698.1 GCA_019237175.1 Alphaproteobacteria bacterium | reverse complement strand
GGGCCGGGACCGCGTGCCGGCGCGATCGGGACGATCCAATCGGTCTATATTCGCGATCCCGATCAAAACCTGATCGAGATCTCGAACTACTAGACCGCCTGTCACCTTTCCTGCCGCGAGAGCGGAGCGGGCGACCCCGAACTGTGTGAGGCCAAAAAAAAAGCCCGCCGCGGAATGCGGCGGGCCGCGGCGTTCCTATAGCTTCTATTGTTAAAACTTGACGCGGAACTTGCCGATGACGGCTTGCTCTTGACCATAGATGTTGGCGACGACTTTGCGACGGCCCCACACATATTCGACACCGGCGTCGATAAACGCGACCGGGCTCCAGATCAAATTGCCGTGGGCCGTCATAATTTGGTTGTTGGCCACTGTAGCTTGGACCGGCCCAATCAGTTGTGAGGGAATTTGGTCCTGCTCGATGCCGTAGGCCACGGTCGAGCGGAGATTTGGCCACCACCAGTGCTGATAGCCGACCGTGGCGCCGGCTTCAGGGATTGTCTGGGTGAGGACCGCCGCCCCAGCGGCTGGCGATGTCGGCGTCACCAGATAGGTTGTTGCCAGACCCGCATTGGTGCCGTCATTGATGTAGCGGCCGATACCGTTACCGACGGTGAACTGCCACTGAAAGTCGTCTTTTCCCCAACCGAACCAACCGGGCTTGACGTCGCCGGAGAGCCCGCCGCCATAACCGACAAAGGTTTGGTTGACATAGCGCCCGTCGGTGATCCTTAGGGTGGGACGGACCACAAAGCGGGCGTCGACATGGCCCCAGGGCTGCGCGACATAGGAAGCAAAGGTGACGTCCGGCGCGGAAGACTTGGTCGGGTTCGATGCTAATGTGCAGCCCGCGGCATTGATGACGACGCTGCCATTGACGACGCAATTTGTGCCGCCGTTGCTGGCCGGGACCAGCCCGGCGGTGGTGTTGACAACCTGGTTCGTCGAATCTGTGGTGATCTTGCCTGCCGGCGTGAAGATGTCGGTTGCGGGCGTCTCCGCCGAGGCCGACAACGCAACACCGTAGGGTCCGGGCACAGTGTAGCGGATCTGCGGGATGCGGGTCACCCCGGCTTCGCCGGCGGGACCGCCGAAATCGAGGGTTTCGGGGTTGGCGTCGGGATCTGAGAAGTTCGAGTTCGCCTGACCGGCAAGGAACCCGCCTAATGTGCCGTAGGCATAACGCATGCGCGGAATCAGGCTGTCCGACACCGATGTCTGGCCACCATTGGTGGCACCAGTGCTGAAATTGTTGGTGCCGGCCATGTCGAATTCGATAAAGGTGCGCGCTTCGCCATAGGGCGTCGGTGTGCGGGTTTCGACGTTGAGACGCGACTCACGCGGGCTTTCGAGATAGATGCTGTTACCGCGTGAGGTGGCGATATTCGTGGGCACCAGCTGTCCGGCGGTCGGAAAACCGGGAACTGTTTTCAACCCGACCATCAGCGGCACCGTGTTCAGATTGCCGGTGGTCCCGACCGTCGTGCTCTGCACGCCGTTGGGTGGGCCGCCCTGCAGGTAGTAGTCGATCGTCAAATCGGCAAAACCGCCGACCCGGATCGAGGTGTCGGTACCCGGGATCAGGAACGACCGCGGAAAGCTGCCGCCGACCATTCCGGTGCCGGGGACCGCTCTCGTGCCATAGGAAGTTCCTGCGCCGGTAACACCGCCGGTAGCCGGGCCGCCGGCCGGGGCCTGAGCCTGGGCCAGCTGATTGATGCGCTGTTCGAGGAGTTGTTGGTTCGCCCGCAGATCCGCCAATTCGTCGGCGTGCGCGGCAGAAAAACCGGTCAGCAACGCGATCGCGGCGGTAAGCCCGCCCGTCGCCGCCAGTTTGGCGAAATCCCGCTTTCCGATCATCACTCCCCCAAACCTGTAGTTGCAGCGGCCCCACCCAACAACGTCCGCTGGTATCTCGCGCAATGATATTCAAGTGGGCGTCTCGAACAAGCGTGGTTTGCGCCATTCGTGCTGTTTTCACCGCAGCGTGGCGAAATTACAACATATTGGAAATAACAGATTGATAACAAGAGAAAACACTATTCAATGCTTTATCATAAATCGTTTAAGTGGGAGCCAAAATCAGGCTTGATCACGGCTATCGCCGAGCGCGAGCGAAACCGGATTCCGATTGTGCAACGAGGTGATATCGCCGCTTTCCGGCGCACAACGGGGAGTTTCTTATTCGAGCACGGTGCGGTTTTAATTAATTGAACAGCGCCCGTCGCAAACCCACCCGCCGGTTCGCAAACTTCTGCTGAGCGGGATCGAATTCGCGCCCTATCCGACCCAATCACGGTCCCATTGGCCCGCCACTTTACATCCCATCGCGCGCCCCCGGGCGAGGCTGGCGACAGGCCGTTGGCGGCATGACCCGAGGCGTGACGCGCGGGTCCACAGATGAAGGGGATGACCCCCGGGTTGCGCCAGCGACGAGTGATCGGCAGCCTAGGCCGGGGGCTGGGGATGGCCAAAAGTTCCAGCGCAAGTGCCTCGGCTTTAAATGGCCCCGGCGCCGCTTGTCGATATTGGCGGTAGCGTCAGCCTGTCGGCGCGAACGGGTTTATCGCCTTCAACCGCGCCGACCAGCGATGCCTGCCGAGTTCGCGACGGACCACCGCTTGATCGCGCACCCAATTCAGCTGAACCACACGGCGCGGGCCGATATAAGGGAGATGGCCGTGAAACGAGCGGTCGCTGCGCTTAAAGGCCAGCATTGTCCCGGCGACCGGCACAACCTCGCGCGCGTAATCGTCGAGATCATCAGGGCTGCGCAGCAACCGCAGCCGGCCCTCGCGATGTTCCCAGACAGGGTTCAGGTACAGCAACACCGTGATGATCTTGGTTGCCGAATCGGTGTGGATGTAGCCGTCCCTCGTGTCACCCATTCCGCGCATGGTCAGCAAAGTTGGACGTCCGTCGAGCGAGATCGAGAATTTGGCGCCGATCGCGCAAGCGAGTTCGGGGTCGCTCAACTCATTGACGAGCCGGTCAAACGCTGGACCATATTTGAGATGGTCGGCCGGATAGCTTCCGGCACCGCGGATCTCAGGGAAATCGGCGATAATCGCGGGGAGCGC
>JAFAHP010000678.1 GCA_019237175.1 Alphaproteobacteria bacterium | reverse complement strand
ATTCCCTTTATCTCGCGATCCTGCCGGCGGTCATGGCGGCGACCAGTGGCGTGCGCCGCATGGGTGCCGCCGCCCTCGATCTCGCTTATGTTGCCGCCGGACGTTTCGACGGCTATTGGGAATTTGGAACGGGCCCCTGGGACATTGCCGCCGGGCTCCTGCTGGTGCGCGAGGCGGGCGGCTATGTCAGCGATCTCTCGGGCGGCCACACGATGCTGACGAGCGGGGATGTGCTCGCGGCCAACGACCATTTACATCTGCCGTTGGCGGCCCTGATCCGCGAAAGCCGGCAGTCCCAGCGTCCACACCTGCGCGGCAGCGCGATACAAGGAAAAGTCGAGCGATAGCGAGCCGGCTCATCAAAATAATGGTGTATTCCGAAGGCTGCCGGACTAGAACGCTTTCCGCCAAGGTTCAGCCATTGTACTATCGCATCTCATTCGTCATGGCCGGGCTCGTCGCGTGGGCCTTCAGCCCACGTCGATCCTCGGGACAAGCCCTGGACAAGCCCGGGGAATGACAAGGTAAGGAGTTCGTCGCCACTCAAGTGGCAATGGCGCTAAATTTACACCAGCTCGCCGGACCCCGGGGCGTGGCGCGTAATAGGGCACCTGGGGTGATGAGGCTCGGGGTCGGGAATAGACATGCATAACGTCGTCGGCCGGCGACGGCACCGCCCGGCCCCTTATCCTCAGCCGGCGAGCACGCTTCGCACCAGCGGCATCTCAAGCGGCCTGCCCCGATGAATCGTCCGCGTCGCTTTCTGATCCGAATGGCGCTGTTTTTGGTGTTGGTGGCAGCACTGGCGGCGGCACTCGGCAGATCGCTCGTCACGGCTTTTTTGGGGAACCCCGCGGTTAACGGCGTTATCCTCGGCATCCTCCTGGCCGGCATCGCTTATATCTTTCGCCAAGTGGTAATGCTGGTGCCCGAGATCGAATGGATCGAGGGTTTTCGGCGCCTGCAGGCGGGCGCCGAGGAGCCGATATCCGGCAGGCGCGGCGAACCGCGGCTGTTAGCGCCAATGGCTCGGATGCTGGGAGCGCGGCATGGCGGGCGCGTCAGCCTTTCGGTGAGTTCGCTGCAGACCTTGCTCGACGGTATCGGCTCGCGCCTCAGCGAAACCCGCGAAACTTCGCGCTACCTAATTGGCGTACTGATCTTTCTCGGTCTGCTCGGGACGTTCTATGGGCTGCTGGAGACACTCCGCTCGGTCGGCGGTGTGATCGGAGGCCTGACCGTCGGGGGCAGCGATCTCGCCCGCGCCTTCGCCAATCTGAAGGCCGGTCTTCAATCCCCGCTTGCCGGGATGGGAACCGCATTCAGCTCGTCGCTGTTCGGGCTGGCCGGCAGCCTCGTACTCGGCTTTCTCGATTTGCAGGCGGGACAGGCGCAAAACCGCTTTTACAACGACCTCGAAGAATGGTTGTCGGGGTTCACCCGGCTCTCCGGGGGCGGTTTGGGCGACGCCGGGGATGCGCCGATCCCGGCATACATCCAGGCGCTGCTCGAACAGACGGCGGACAGCGTTGAGCATCTGCAGCGCATCCTGGCGCGCAGCGAGGAAAGCCGGTTCGCCGCCAACTCGACATTGGCAAGCTTGACCGACCGCCTTGGGATTCTGGGCGAGCAGATGAAGGCAGGCCAAATGCTGATGTTGCGGCTCGCCGAGAACCAGGTGGAGCTGAAGCCTGTCCTGACCCGACTGGCCGATATTGTCGACAATTCCAGCGGCCACGACGACGCGCTGCGCAACCACCTTCGCAACATCGAAGGTTATACCGCACGGCTGATCGAGGACGCAGCCCAAGGCCGGGCGCAGAGCGTGCAGGAATTGCGCGGCGAGATCCGCATTCTGGCGCGCACGATCGCCGCGCTCGCCGAAGAAGGCCGGCGATAGTGCTCGGGGTCGTTTCATACAACACACCGAAGCTAGTCGCCTTGCCCGGACTTGGTCCGGGCATCCACGAGAACGTGGCACGCGCTGCACGAGTCTCTCTTGGATGGCCGGGCCAGGCCCGGCCAAGACGGTTCGGAGATCGTCGGTCCGAGCCGTGAATACAAATCGTTCGTCGATCTAATGGCTATCGCTCCGCGCAATTCCCGCCGATCGAGCATCGACATCTGGCCCGGCTTTGTCGATGCGTTGTCACAATTGCTGATGGTGATCATCTTTATCTTGCTGGTGTTCACCGCCGGACAATTTTACTTGTCGGCAGCGCTTT
>JAFAHP010000554.1 GCA_019237175.1 Alphaproteobacteria bacterium | reverse complement strand
TGGCCATTATGGCGAGATGCCGTCGCTCGAGGCATCAAAGCTGGTCCAGGGCGATCTCGACCCGAACCTGGACTTCCGCAGCGTGTACTCGACGATCCTCGACAAATGGCTGAAGCTCAATCCGGCGCCGATCGTCAACGGTACCTTCGAACAGCCGGCGTTCCTGAACTAAGGCCAGTCCTTTAGGCTCCTGCCTCCCGCTCGCGGTCGGTGCCGCGGGCAGGAGGCGCCTAACCAAATCGGGGAAGCACAGCGGATTAAGGAGGAGGAGCGCTATGCCGCTCACAACGGTCTCGGAAGGACGCGTCTTTGATTGGAGCCATGCCGTTGGGCGTAATGCCGCCCGCGGGCCCGGCTTCAATTATGTTCAAACGATGTGCCTCGATAAGAACGGCATTCTCTACGCCACCAACGGCGGCAGCGAGAATAATTTCGGGATGCACGCCAACAAGACAAAGCTCGGTGCTCCCGGCGAAGAAGAACACATCGCCGACTTTTTCGAGTACGGCGAAGGCGACGGAAAGTGCACTTGGCCGTTTGGGATTGCCGTTTGCCACAACACTGACCAGGTTTACGTCTCGGACGCCTGGGAAAACACGATTTCGGTGTTCGACAGCAGCGGGAAATTCCTGCGCAAATGGGGCAAGACCGGCAGCGGCGACGGCGAATTGCTGCGTCCGGCGGGTCTCGCGGTCGAGAAAAACGGCAACATCATCGTCGTCGACGGCGGCAACAATCGGTTGCAGGTGTTCAAGCCGGACGGCACGTTTGTCGGCAAATGCGGCGGACCTGGAAACGGCGACGGCCAGTTCAATCAGCCCTGGGGGATCACCCTCGACAAGGACGGCAACATCTACGTTGCCGACTGGAAGAACCACCGGGTGCAGAAATTGTCCCCCGAGGGCAAGTTCCTGATGAAATTCGGCCAATATGGAGCGGTTGAGGAGCCCGAGGGATCCTATGCGGTCACCATGCTCGGGCCGTACGTCACGGCCGGCGAGGAGACCAAAGGATATCCAAAGCCGGGTATGCTCAACCACCCGACCGATGTCGCGGTGGATCCCGACGGCGACATTTACGTCACCGATTGGGGCAACCACCGGGTTTGCGTCTTCGACGCGGAAGGCAGGCCGATCGCCAATCTGATCGGCGATGCTCAGGTGCTGTCGAAATGGGGCCAGCAGACCGTTGACGCCAACCCCGACATGGCAAAGGCCCGGCGTCGGGTCAGGAGCCTCGAGCCGCAATGGCGTTTCACTTTCCCGACCGCGGTCGAGTTTGATCCGGAAACGGATAGCATCATTGTCGCCGACAGCCAGCGCAATCGGCTGCAGATCTATAAAAAGGTGCGCGACTACAGCGATTTCCAAGCAAACCTGTAGACCCGCCACAACGCTTGATGCCGCCGCGCGGGGCGCGGCGGCATTTTGTTTACCATCCCTGTCTGGAGGCGGAGGGGTGAGCGGTTAACCGCGGTAACGATCACCGCTAAATTTCCGCCCGATGGCGGGGAAATGTGAATGCGGCTGTTTATTTTACCGGCGCATATTGCTATATTTGTGTCATGAACAAGGCGCTACCGACATCGACAGCCCTGCAGCGCCTGCGTGAGGCCGGTTTGCGGCCGACCCGCCAGCGGCTCGCGCTGGTGCGCCTACTTCTTGAAAGCGGTGACCGTCACGTCACGGCCGAGACACTCCATGGCGAGGCGATGGCCGCCGGAATCAAAGTGTCGCTGGCTACCGTATATAACACGTTGCACCAGTTCACCGAGGCCGGGCTGTTGCGGGAAGCGGTGGTCGAGCCCGGCCGCTCGTATTTCGATACCAATACGGCCGACCATCATCATTTCTTCTGCGAGACGACGGGCGAATTGCGCGACATTCCCGCGCATCATCTTTCGGTCAGCGGCTTGCCTGAGCCGCCCGCGGGTACCGAGATCAGTCGCGTCGACATCATCGTCCGTATCCGCACCGACAGCGCCGCGTAAGCGCTACACCGTCTGTTGCGTGGCGGCCGGCGCACGACGTAGCGGCAACGTATCTCTGACGCACCGTTGGGCCCGCCTCTTGCAGCGGACGCCGCACTGTGCCGGTCGTTGTCGCAGATGAGTTCGCAACCCACAACCTGCTGATTCCGCAAGATTCGAAGCTAAGCGCTACGGTGATGTTCGAGATCAATGATCCTGTCCGTCGTTCGGCGACATCAGCACGGCTCGGCGGCGTCGAGAACCACGCCTTTCTCGATATGGGCGGTGTCAGGGTCCGGGGAATGCCCGATCCGACGCGCGAAAACACCAGCCGCGGCGGCAAGGTCTTATCGGTGCAACTCTTGAAATTTGCCTTCGCGCCGACTGAGATTGTTGCCTTTAAGACCCCTGGGACCGCAGTTGTTATCGGGTTTGACCACCCGAATTACGGACACATGGCGGTTTTCGCGGAGCGGGTGCGAGCGGCTTTGGCGCAGGATTTCGGCTAAGCCGCGATCGGCAGCTGATGAGCGACGAGGAGCGGCTGACAACTGCGGTCGAACGATGCGAGATATTGCTGCGCGAATCACGCCGGTCGTTCGGCGAGGAGCACCCGCAAACCTTGACCGCGATGCTCGATCTCGCCGACGCGTTATGGGCGCAGGGTCGGCTCATCGCCGCACGCAAGCTCGAGCACCAGGTTGTCTCTCAACGTCGCCGGCTCCTCGGTGCGGACAATACTGAAACGTTAGCGGCGCTTGGTAAGCTCGCAGTCACGCTCGCGGCTCAAGGCGAACTCACGGAGGCGCGGCAAATGCAAGAAGAAGTCGTGAGCGGGATGCGGGCGCTTTATGGCGAGACCGGCCGCAGCACCCTGCGCGCAATCAACAATCTTGCCGGAACCGTTGCGGCGCAAGGCGACTTGGCCGGAGCGGAGGGAATGCTGCAATCGGTCATTGCGACGGTCAGGCACGAATATGGCCGGCAGGATCCGGACTGCATCTCCGCGATGGGCAACCTTGCTGGTATCCGGTGGCGGCAAGGCGAATGGGTCGAGGCTTATAAACTACAGAATGAGGTTGTTGAACTGCTCAGGCAAACGCACGGCGGTGACGATGACTCGACGCGGATAGCTCTGGCGGTGCTCGATTCGATGGAGCGAGCTATTGACTTCTAGTTAAGATGGTGAGAATGCGATTGGGGGCGCCAAACACAGGGTCGCCATGACGATTTACACACTGATGCCGCTTCACGAAGCTCTTGGTCTCGCGGTCATTGGCGTCGATCTAAGCGCGCCAATCGATGACGAGACAAGTGAGAACCTGTCGCGACTTTTGGCCGAGCATCTGGTATTGGCGTTTCCCGACCAGTCGCTGAGCCCTGATCAGTATTTGGCCGCCGCCGCGGCGTTCGGCGCGCCGATGCTTCAGGACCGGTCGAGGGACCCGATGCCTGCTTATCCCGATATCGGCCTCGTGGGGCGACGCGACGGCCAAGGTGCGCCCAATGGCTGGCATACCGACCACCTGCACTTGGAACGGCCGCCGGCGGCAACGCTACTGTATGGCGTCGAGATTCCGCCCTCGGGCGGCAGAACCAGCATCGCCAATATGCGCGCGGCGTATTGGGCATTACCCGAGGAAGAGCGGCACCACCTCGAGACGCTCCGCACGGTAACTGGCCTTGATCCCGAGCATGCCGGCGCCGGTGTTCAGCACCGCCCCACAGTGACCCATCCGATGGTATGCACTCATCCGATCAACCGGGAACGCGCCGTCTACTTTCACCCAACGGAAACCACGTACATCGAAGGGATGACGCGACACGCGAGCAAAGATTACCTGGCGGACCTGGTCGGGCGGATGATTGAGCCGGAGATTGTCTACCACCACCACTGGGTCAAAGGTGACGTGCTGGTGATCGACGACCGCGCGACGTGGTATCGCGCTCAAGATGATGATGCTGGCGAAAACCGGGTATGGTGGAAGATCATTGTTGAAGGCGACCGCCCAACCCTCCTGATTCCTGCTTCGGGTGCATGCAACGTTGGTTGAGCTGGCAGGTGCAAGCGCTCTTCACGGTTTAGCCGGTTGGGATTGGCGGAGGGTACCGACTATCCGGAGCATAATGGGACAACCCTGCTCTCGATGACGATTATCACTGACAGCAATGCCTTGGTTGCGTTTTGCATGCGGCAGAGAGATGCCGATTTTATTGCGATCGATACTGAATTCATGCGAGAGCGCACCTACTGGCCGATCCTGTGTCTCGTACAGGTTGCCGGTCCGGAGGAGGCCGCGGCGATCGACGCCCTCGTACCGGGCATCGACCTCGCGCCGCTTTTCGACTTGCTGGCGGAACCACGCACGCTCAAGGTCTTTCACGCGGCGCGGCAGGACATCGAAATCTTTGTCAATCTGACCGGTGGCGTGCCCGCGCCGGTGTTCGACACTCAGATCGCGGCGATGGTCTGCGGCTTTGGGGATGCGGTCAGCTATGAAACCCTGGTCGCCAAGCTCGCCCGCGCGCCGCTCGATAAATCCTCACGGTTTACCGACTGGTCGCACCGACCTTTGACCGAGCGGCAGATCCGCTATGCGCTTGACGATGTCGTTCATTTGCGGACGGTCTATGATCGGCTGCAGCGGAAATTGGCGGAAAACGGGCGGGCGAGTTGGTTCGCCGAAGAAATGGCCGCGCTCGTCGATCCGGCGATCTACCGCAGCGATCCGTCCGAGGCGTGGCGCCGCTTTCGGCTGCGGGGCCGGGTCGACCCGCGTTTCTTTGGCGTTCTCCGGGAAGTCGTCGCTTGGCGCGAGGCGGCTGCACAACAGCGCAATCTGCCCCGTGGCCGGATCATCAAAGACGAAGCGGTCCTCGAAATCGCCTCTCATTCTCCGCGGACAGTCGAGGCGCTGTCACGGACCCGCAGCCTTGCCAAGGGGGTAGCGGAAGGGAAGCTCGGCAGCGAGATTCTCGACGCAATCGGCCGCGGACTTGCCGCCGCCGGCACGCTCGTCCCGCCGGCGCCGATTCGTGCTAACGCGCCCCCCGGCCTCGGTCCGCTCATCGAGCTGTTGCGCGTGCTGCTGAGGCATCGTTGCGAAGAGCATCAAGTCGCGCAAAAGTTGGTCGCGTCGGCCGACGACCTCGAGGCAATCGCCGCCGATGATTACCCCGACGTCCCGGCGCTATCGGGATGGCGCTACGACATTTTCGGGAGGGACGCGATTGCGCTAAAACACGGGCGCTTGGCGTTGACCGTACGCGACAATCAGATAGCGCTCGTCGAACCGGCCCTGCAGCTATCCCACGCGCACCAATCTACGCGGTTTGATGCGAGGCCCGACGGTTCACCCACAGATCAACCCGTCTCGCTCAGAGGCGCGCAGCGCAGCCGAGCGGACGACGATGAACGGTCGCGCGCTGACGTGCTTCGCAGGCTCGCAGACCGGTCCGATAGGGTGCCCGACCCTGAATGACTCCGGTCCACTTCCTCCACACGGCGCGTTGTCGTGGCTTCCGAGTCCAACCGCGGGCGAAGGCTTGACTTAATCCCCGGCGAGACGGCGCGGTTCGCGCCGTCGAACGGCCGCGGTCGTTCCGATCGCGCGGCCAACCCCCTCCAGCCGCCGCTGAAGCGTCTCCCCGACAAAAAGGCTATCGCCCGAGGGCACCTCAAGAACGAGCCGGCCGCCTTCGCGGCCAAGCCAAGTATCGGAAAGCAGTTCGAGACGCCCGCCGGTCAAGGCGTAAGCGAGACGCAGCGCCGAGCCTAAGGCGCGCACCTCTTCGACAGCATCAGGATCAAGCAGCGCCAGGGTCGGCTCGCGGATCGGGTCGTCGCTGTTTCCGCCGTAGCGTGTGTGCAGCACCGAGGCAACGAACACTCTCTCGGCATGCGTGATCGCCGGAAAGGGTAGCCTCAGGCTGCGCGTGAATGCTTCCTGCGCGCGATAGTCCGGGTGCTCGATCCACGCGAAGTCACCGAGCCAGCAGGCAGCACGATGCAGCCGCCGCGCCCGATCTGACAAATCCGGGAACAGCGCCGCCGTCCAGGCCAATAAACGATCACCGTCGGGCGGAAAGCGGCTCTCCGTTTGGCCGATCGCAATACAGGCGGCAATCAGTGGGTCGGCGATGCTTTCTGTGGCGGCTGCAAATGTGGAAGCATAGCCTTCGCGCAGCCCATACGCGGAAAAAACGATTTGTCGCGGTGCGATCGCAGTGATCAATCGGCGCAAAATCAGAGCCGCCAGGGGCACCACCTCGAGCCGCTTCCGCGAGATCGTGGTGATGCGTTCGAGCGATTTGCGCGACAAGCGACCGATAATGTCAAAAAACGCTTCGGCTTCGCCGCGGGCGAGGGTGTATCCGTGGACGATGTGGAGCGGATAGTGCGAGTGCTCCATATGCAGTCGCGCAATTGCTCGCGCCGCACCGCCTACGAGGTAAAGGTCTTTTCCTCGGTCGTCCTGCGCGATCGCCGTGGTCGCCAAGGTCCGCTCAACCGCCTCCGCGACGGCGCGCGGGCTGTCGCCAAGTTCGGCGAGGCGCAGCGGGCCGAGCGGCAGCGAAATCCCGCGCTCGATGCGCGCACCCTCGACCGCAACGCCGCGAATACTCGGTCTTACGCGTACGAGCTCGACGCTTCCGCCTCCCAGATCACCAACGACGCCATCGGCGTCAGGAATACCGGCAAGGACACCGGCCGCCGACAGCCGCGCCTCCTCGGCGCCGTCGATGACGGTTACGGCGACATCACAATGTTTTGCTACTTTGTCGGCGAAGGCTCGGCCGTCACTGGCGTCGCGCACGGCTGCGGTCGCCAGGACCGCGAGATGGTCAACTCCGATCGCACGAGCCAGCGCCACAAAACGTTGCAAATTGACAAATGCCAGCCCGACCCCTTCTCGATTTAAGCTGCCGGTCGTCGACATGCCGCGGGCGAGCCCGCACATAACTTTTTCGTTGAGCAGCGGGAACAGCGCTGCACCGTGCCGCTCGAACACAGCCAGCCTGAGCGAATTGGAACCAAGATCGATGATGCCGATGCGCTCGGCGGACGCTGATGCTCGCCGGTCGAACATCGGGTCAGCTTACGACAAACAATGGATGGGCACGTCTTAATGCGCTTCCACGACCGGAGAGGCTGGGATTGGTCATGAAATAGGTGTGGGCCGAAAACGGCTCCTCCTCGGCCGGGACCCGATGGTAGGAACCATCCGGCGACAGGCTCCAGCTCTGTAGAGTGTCTCGCAGATTTGCCACCATGATTTCGTCCAACACTTGGCGATGCACGGTCGGATTTTCGATCGGAATAAGGGCTTCAACCCGTCCGTCAAAGTTGCGCGGCATCCAATCGGCCGAGCTTATGAACACTTTGGCGCGATCCGACGGCAATTTATAGCCGTTGGCAAAGCAAACAATGCGTCCGTGCTCCAAAAACCGACCGATGATGCTCTTCACCCGGATATTCTCCGATAAACCTGGAACACCCGGACGCAGGCAGCAGATCCCGCGCACGACGAGATCGATGCTGACCCCGGCCTGCGAGGCGCGATATAGCAGGTCGATAATCGCCGGATCGACGAGGGCGTTCATCTTCGCCCAGATCTGGGCGGGCTTGCCTTTTGCGGCGTTGGCAATCTCGGCCTCGATCAACTCGAATAGCCGCGCACGCAAATTTATCGGGGAGATCCAGATCTTTTCCAAGCCGGCGGGAGTGGCGTAACCGGTCATAAAATTGAACAGGCGCGCGGCGTCGCGGCACAGTGCCGGATCGCAACTGAAGAAGGACTGGTCGGTGTAAACTTTTGCGGTATACGGGTGGTAGTTTCCCGTTCCGTAATGCACGTACGAGCAAAGCTGACCGGCTTCTCGGCGAACAACAAGAGACACCTTGGCGTGCGTTTTCAGCTTTAGGAACCCGTAAACGACCTGGACTCCGGCTCGCTCGAGATCGCGCGCCCAACGAATGTTGGCCTCTTCATCAAAGCGAGCCTTGAGCTCGATCATGGCGGTTACCGATTTTCCGGCTTCGGCAGCCTCGGCCAGCGCCCGCACGATCGGGCTGTCGTCGCTGGTGCGATAGAGTGTTTGTTTGATCGCGGCAACCGCCGGATCGCGTGCCGCCTGTCTTAAGAATTGAACGACGACGTCGAAACTTTCATAAGGATGATGGACAATAATATCCTTTTGGCGGATTGCGGCAAAACAATCGCCGCCAAAATCCCGAATCCGCTCTGGAAAGCGAGCATTATAAGGGGTGAAGACCAGATCCGGGCGCTCATCAATGATCAGCTGCTCGGTATCGTTCAAGCCAAGAAGGCCATCCGTAGCAAAAACGTCCGCCGGCGCCGCATCAAGCTTTTCCATCAGAAAGCGACGCAAATCCTGTGGCATCGTGGCGTCGACCGCGAGCGAAATGACATGGCCGCGGCGACGGCGCTTCAGCGCTGTCTCGAAATGGCGAACGAGATCCTCGGCCTCTTCCTCGATTTCCACCTCGCTGTCCCGCAGCACCCGAAACACTCCTTGGGCAACAACCGCAAAACCGGGAAACAGATGATCGAGGAACTGGGCGATCATCTGTTCAATCGGCAGAAACCGAACGGGATGACGAGGCAGACGGATGAAGCGATTGACCGAGGGCGGGATTAGCGTCAGCGCTTGCAACCGCTCACCGTCACTCACTCGTTCGAGCTCGAGAACTAAGCCAAACCCCCGATTGGCAATAAACGGGAATGGGTGAGCCGGATCAATCGCCAACGGCGTCAGTACCGGAAAAACCTCCGCCATGAAGTGGTCTTGGAGCCATATTCGATCACTCGCTTGGAGAGCGTCGGGATCGATGACCGAGACCCCGGCTTCGTCGAGTAGCCGCCGTAATGCCAGCCAGGTCGCCTGCTGGTCTGCCATCAATTTACCGGTCCGCTGACGAATCGCGTCAAGCTGTTGCGTCGGCGTCAACCCGTCCTGGCTGGGGGTCTTAATCCCTGCGAGGTGCTGGCCTTTTAGGCCAGCGACGCGGACCATGAAGAACTCGTCCAGGTTATTCGCGGAGATCGACAAAAACCGTAGCCGTTCGAGGAACGGGTGGCGCTGATTGTCGGCTTCGGCGAGCACGCGCTCGTTGAAATCGAGCCAGGAGAGCTCCCGATTGATAAAACGCGGGGCGGTCCGGGGGTCGACGCCTCGCGCCTCGACAGGCTGTGCGCTGGTGATCACGCCTATCTCCCCATAAAGCTGAAAAGTCCCATGTTATCGAGCACGACTGTATCGCGGGGATATTGGCCTGTCATGTACCTGCGGCAACAGGACGAGAACCACCCTCGATCGGGAGGAAAACGCCATGCATATGCTGCACTTGCTGCGCCACGCGAAATCGAGCTGGAAAGGCGATAAGGAGGATCACAAGAGGCCGCTGAGCAAGCGCGGACGGGAGGCGTCGCGGCTCGTTGGGCGGCACCTTTCCGAAGCGCTCGGCAAGGTTGATCTCGTCTTGTGCTCGAGCGCCACGCGAACCCAGGAGACACTCGAACTGGTCCTCACTCGGTTCCAGAGCCGACCGGCTTGCCTGATCGAAGACGGTCTCTATCTCGCCGACTGCGATAAGTTGACCAAACGCTTGAAACTGCTCGACGAAGACTGGGGCAATGTGTTGCTACTTGGTCATAACCCTGGTCTGCACCAACTCGCGATAGCGCTCGCCAAGCCGCACTCGCCAGCATTTTCCCATCTCGCGAACGGAAAGTTTCCGACGTTGGCGCGAGCCAGCCTTCAGGTGAGCATGCCATGGTCCGAGATCACCGAGGCAAGACATCCTCTCGTTGATTACGTGACCCCCGCTTTGCTGTTCGGCGAGGAAAGCTGATTGGCGCGCGCCGCCAGAACCCTGGCTGCGATAGGTATCGTGATCGCGTTGTGCCGAAGCAAAGCCGCGTGGTCCAGCTGCGCAGCGATTTCGGCAGCCGCGGCGAGCGATCGGTCCATATGGCTGACAAGATATGCGATGACCTGAGGGCTGACCCGAACTTGTCGATCGGTGAAGTGCTTTACCAGAACCACACCGAGAAGCGCATCGTCGGGGGGCTCGATCCTGACGCATGGGACGGCGCGGAGCCGCGAGCTCAGATCGGGAGGCACCAGCCGCCAGCCAGCGGGCGCTTGCCGTGAAGTCAGCAAAAGATGACCGCGAACTTCTACACATGCATTGAATAAATGCAGAAGCGCCATGTCTGGCGCGCTATCCGCGTCATCGACAGCGACCCGGGCGACACTCCGCTCGATTACGCGCTCGACGTGTGCCCGGCTAAGTGTTCGTCCCGTGATCAGGGTTGCCGCGGCGCGTTCGCACCATAGATGAGCGAGGTGCGTTTTGCCGGCACCCTGCGCACCGTGCAGGATCAACACCGGCGAGGGCCATTCCGGCCAGCGGTCGATCCAGGACAATGCCGCGGCATTAGCATGGGAAGCAAAATAATCCGCGCGGCCGAAAGCCGGATGTGGAGGGAGGTCAAACGCCAGCTGGCTCATGCGTCCATCCCAGGCCGGCCAGTCTCGATCCGACCGCCGCTTGCGGATTGCCACTGCAGATTGAACTTCACCACGCCTGCTCGGAATGCGATAGAATGCGCGTCCATCTGAAAATGTAAGAAAGCCCCGACAGCAGCGTGGTCGTGATCACGGCATAGCTCAAAATAACGTCAACATTGCCCCACTCGGCGTTCAGCCCGAGCCGTGCGAGCACAAAAGCGACGAGCACGATCTGGAGGCCGGTGTTGATTTTGCTGATGTAAAGCGGATCGAAGCGCTTTGGCGCCGCGAAGACCTGGATCAACAGAAAGCCTCCGATGATCATAATATCACGAAACACGACGAGAATAACCAGCGACGTCCATAGCTGGTTAGCCAAGCCCAAGGCGACGTAGACGCTGACGAGCAGGGCTTTATCAGCAATCGGATCGAGCAAAGCGCCCAGCCGGGTGCGCCAATCGAAATGTTTGGCGATAAAACCGTCAAGAGCGTCGGAAGCGCCCGCGACGACGAATACCCAGAATGCGGCGCCGTAGCGGGCACGAAGGATCAGCCAGATCTCCAGCGGCACCAAGAGCAATCGACCCAACGAAATCAGGTTGGGAAGGCTGAGCCCGATATGTTCCTCGGTAACGTTGCGGCCGGACTGTGGCATCATCCGCCGACAATCGATCAGTTCGAGCTTGCACCCCCGGCCGGCATCAAGTGCCAGTCCGGGTCGGGACCGTTGAGATCGAGATTGGCCTCCGCGAGGCTGGATTTGAGTTGGTCGGGCTCGCCGACGAATTTGATGACGACTTTCGCCTGATGCCGGCTCAGAGACAGCAAATCAACCGAGCGGATCCCCGGCACTGCCATCAGCCGTCGACGCAGCTCAATCCAATCGCCGAGGCTGTTGATTGGGATAGTGGCGGCGAGGGTCGCCGGCTTGTCGCCGGTGGCGGGGCCGCCGTGCTCGATGTCGGCAGTCACGGCGGTTACTGCTCGTTTGAAGAAATCACTCTCTTCCTCGCCGGGGTGGGCGTCGATGCTTTCGCTGCGGCTGTCGGTAAGCCGCGCCATACGATAGCGCTTGATCGTGACGTCGAGCCCCGCGAGCCGGCCCTCTCGCTGTCGCGCAGCAGCGATGGCGATGAGCGCTTCTCCGGCGTCGTTGTGCTGCTCGAGCTCCCGCAGCGCCTGCGCATCCCCCGACTGCGCCTGCTCAGCGTCCATTGCGGTAAGATCGCCGACGCCGCCCAAGGGCAGGATCAGCCTCGCTGGCCCAGAAGGAATCGCAACCTGACCCCAGGCGTCGCGCCATGGATTTGGATCGTCCCATAGGACGAGACGGTCGCCGTCACGATAAACGGGCACAACCACTACCGGCTTGCTGTCCGCCTCACCCGCGGCTGCTCCGCCGGCAGAGGTGGTAGGGGCAGGGGCGATATTGGCCGCACGCATCAGCTGACGCACCTTTGCGGGGCGGAAATGAAAGGTGTAGTCGGCAAGGTAGCGCACCGTCGACATCTTTTCGTTCGCGACCTCGAAACTATCGACCATGTCGGTGATCGCCTTGTCGTCCGACTTGGGCAGTTGCAACGGGTCGGTCGAGCCGGCGAGCCGTTGAATGACGTCGTCAAGAGCGCGCCGCTGACCGTCGATGCGTGCGATTGTGCGCGCATCTGCTGCGCTCTCCGAGGTGGCGTCGACCCGGACAGTCGCCGAGTACGGGTCTTGCGGTTCGTCGGCGAGGGCCGGCGCAACAGCCAGGGCAGCCGACACCAGCAGCAAGACCGCGCCGGCAACGCGCCAACTGCTACAGATATCGACGATGACGGGCACCCGCGGCAGGTTCATTGAAAACCGCCTCCAATTCCATATTCTCCGCATGTGCTCAATGATCCTCCCGGTCATACCGCAGTTTTCGGCGGGACGCCATTGCCAGCCCGACAGCGATATCGCGGGTTCGACGCCGTCGATCCGGCCGTGAGATAGCGATGCGGCTTGCTGTGCTTATCTCCGGGCGCGGATCGAATTTGCGGGCGCTGATCAAAGCCTGTGCCGACCCCGGATACCCGGCTGAGATTGGTCTCGTGATCAGCAACAGACCCGACGCCCCGGGGCTGTCGCATGCAGCGGCAGCAAATATTCCGAGCGCCGTCATCACGCATCGGGAACGAAAGGAATTTGCCGCGGCCGCCGAGGCGCGGCTGCGCGCCGCGGGCACCGAACTGGTCTGCCTCGCCGGCTTCATGCGTGTGCTGGATACAGATTTCGTCGACGCTTGGCGTGATCACATCATCAATATCCACCCGTCGCTGCTGCCCGTCTTTCCCGGCCTTCACGCCCAGCGCCAAGCGTTGGCTGCCGGAGTACGGTTTGCCGGCTGCACCGTCCATTTCGTGCGTCCGGAAGTTGATGCCGGCCCGATCATTGCACAGGCGGTGGTGCCGGTGTATCGCGGCGACGAGGAGGGATCGCTGTCGGCGCGCATCCTCGCGGCCGAGCACCGCCTATACCCTTTTGCCGTACAGCTCGTCGCCGAGGGTCGAGCGCGGATCATCGGCGACAAGGTCGAAATCGACGGGTGTGAAGCGCCGGACCTCGCGATTCTCAACCCATCTCCGGTCGAGGCGCTTGTCAGCCGGCGCTGCTAGGCTATACCTCTGCGCTGCAGTTGCAGCGATACGAGGAGTGGCATGGCGGTAACGAGCACGACGGACCCATTGCTGGCACAACATTATCGGACCTGGCGGGGTTTCACTCGGCTGATTCGCTACGTCCTCGCCGCGATTGTCATCATACTGTTGCTGATGGCCTACTTCCTGCTGTGAACGCTGCACCCATGAAGCTTTTCGATCTGTCCGGCAGAACCGCGATCGTAACCGGATCGAGCCGTGGCATTGGCCGAGCGATCGGGGAGGCGTTCGCCGAGGCCGGAGGGCGGGTGGTGATCTCGGCGCGCAACCTTGGCCCGTGCGAGGAGACCGTAGCCGCAATCCGCGCCAAAGGCGGCGAGGCGATCGCAATTCCGGCGCGCATTTCGGACAAGGCACAGCTCGAGAACCTCGTCGCCAAGACGCGCGAGGCCTGGGGCCGGATCGACATTCTCGTCTGTAATGCTGCCGTAAATCCGCATTACGGCTCGCTCGAAAAGCTGACCGACGAGGTTTTCGAGCGGATGATGGTCAACAACGTGCTGAGCAATTTGTGGCTGTCGCGAATGGTGGCGCCCGATATGCGCGCGCAACGCGACGGGGCAATCATTTTCATCACCTCGACTGCCGCGATTCGGGCGACGACGATGCTCGGCATGTATGGCGTGACCAAGACCGCCGATTACGCGCTGTGCCGCAATCTTGCGGCTGAATGGGGGCCCGACAATGTGCGGGTCAACTGCATCGCGCCCAGTGTCGTCACCACCCAATTCGCGCGGGTGCTCTACGAAGATCCGCAACGCCGCGCCGCCCGCGAAGCCGGGACATTGCTCAAGCGCTTGGCTGAGCCCGAAGACATCGCCGGGGTGGCGTTGATGTTGGCGTCGCGCGCCGGCGCCTATATTACCGGGCAGACGATCGTTGTCGATGGCGGCACGACCATCGCGCCGTCATAGCAGGTGGTCTCTCGGGTTAGCATCGCCTTAACCTAAGGCTCGCTAGCTAGCGAGCCACGCCTCCAATTCTCACTCGTGAAAGATTGTCGGTTGGGAGGCACGACGACGCGTCGCCGGATGCCGCTGGTGTAAACGAACCCCGTCGGCTGACCTTCGCCCCCGGCGGGCGGTCCCTTATTGCGTCCGCAAGACCAACTCGGCCGTCGGCCGCCTTCCGGGTCCCGCCGCAAGGTCGGTCCGCGCGGTTTTGAACAGGTCGCTTTTTACGGACGCAACCTCGTCGTCGGCGGTCGAAAAGGCGACAACAATCTCGAGCGCAGTGTCGGTCGTACGGTCGAGCAGCACGCTCGGGGCCGGGTCCGCAAGAACGCGCGCATCGGCTTCCACAATCGCGCGCATCCTCGCGGTCGCCCAGTCGAGATCGACGTCGTCGGCGATCGGCAAACGGACCTCGCCGGTATGCGGCGGTGCCGGATAAATACTGTAATTGCGCAATGGCTGGCCCCAGACCCCGGCATTCGGCACGATGACCTGCACCTTGTCCTCCGTCACCAGCTCGGTCCAAAACAACGTCAACTCCGTGACCGTGCCGGTATTCGCTGCGATCTGCACCTTCTGACCGATCCGGAATGGCCGGAAAATCAGCAGCATGACTCCCGCGGCCAAATTGGAGAGCGTGCCTTGCAGTGCCAGCCCGACCGCGAGACCCGCCGCGCCGATAACGGCGACGAGGCTCGTTGTCTGAATCCCGAACTCCGACAGCACCGCCAGCACGGTAACGGTCAGAACCAGGTAGCGGGCCAGGCTGCCAAAAAAGCTCCTCAGCATCGGGTCAAAATGTGGCGTCCGGCTGAACGTCCTGACCACAAGCTGATCGGCCTTACCCGACAGCCACAAACCGATCACCAAGATGATGATGGCGCCAAGCGCGTTCAGCGCATTGGCTACGATCATCGGCAGCAGCGTGCCCATGTCGTTCATCAGATGCTGGGTCTTTTGCTCGAGCATTCCCCACCTCGACTGTGCTCGCGGGCTGAAACCGGTTAACACGCTCGGCGCGCGATTGCTGCCTGCGCGGGCCACGGCCGATGCAAAAGCCCCGAAGATGTCATCGCCGCGAATGCCGCGTGCCCGCTGCGTCCGCCTGGCTGTGAATGATGCGAAGGTTGTTCATCCGGGGTTGGCCTGGGAAACTGTTGGTTGCCCACCCTCGGCAACCCAAGTCGGAGCCCGGAATACACATCCTGACTAGAGTCGAGCCGCGCGCAGGCGCAGCGCGTTGGTAATGACGAACACCGAACTCATGCTCATCGCCGCGCTGGCGATCATCGGGTTTAATAAGAGGCCGAAAACCGGATAGAGAACGCCGGCGGCAATCGGTATCGCTGCGGCGTTAAACACGAAAGCGAAGAACAGGTTTTGCCGGATATTGCGCATCACTGCGCGCGACAGCCGGCGGGCGCGCACAATGCCGTCGAGGTCGCCTTTGACCAGAGTCACCGCGGCGGTCTCCATCGCGACATCCGCACCCGTTCCCATGGCAATGCCAATTTGTGCCTGGGCTAACGCCGGGGCGTCGTTGATCCCGTCTCCGGCCATCGCGACAAAACGGCCTTGAGCCTGCAGATCCCCCACGATGTACGCCTTTTGATCTGGCAGCACCTCGGCGACGATTTCTTCGATGCCGAGGCGATGGCCGACCGCCTGCGCCGTGGTGCGGCTGTCGCCAGTGAGCATGACCACCCGGATGCCTTCGTCCTTGAGTGCGGCGAGCGCACTCTCGGCGCTCTCCTTGATCGGGTCGGCGACGGCGACGAGCCCCGCCGCTTTACCGTCAACCGCGGTCATCATCACGCTCTGCCCTTCTCGGCGCAGCATTTCAGCGCGCTCGGGCAGGTCGACGGGATCGGGATCGATACCAAGCGACGCGAGTAAATTCCGGTTGCCGACGGCTACCCTCCTGCCGTCCACCGAGCCGACCACACCCTTGCCGGTCTCGGCCACAAACTCGGCGGGCTCACTTAACCCGAGGCCACGTTCCTCTGCCCCCTGGACGATCGCTGCGGCGAGCGGATGCTCGCTGCCGCGTTCGAGACTGGCGGTGAGCCGTAAGAGCTCGTTTTCCGCGACAGCACCCGTCGCGATCACCCCAACCAGCCGCGGTTTGCCTTCGGTCAACGTCCCGGTCTTGTCGACAACGAGCGTGTCGACTTTTTCCATGAGTTCGAGCGCCTCGGCATTCTTGACGAGGACGCCGGCACGCGCCCCGCATCCGGTGCCGACCATGATCGACATCGGCGTTGCCAGACCGAGTGCGCACGGGCAGGCGATGATCAGCACCGCGACTGCGGCGAGAAGCGCAAAGCTCATCGACGGTGGCGGCCCGATGATCGACCAGACGATAAAGGCTAGTGCCGCCACTGCGACGACCGCGGGCACAAACCACCCGGATACCGTGTCCGCCAACGATTGAATCGGCGCGCGCGAGCGCTGGGCTTCTGCGACCATGCGGACGATTTGCGCCAGCAACGTGTCGCTGCCGACCCGCTCGGCCCGCATCACGAAACTGCCGGCCGTGTTTTGGGTGGCACCGGTAACCCGGTCGCCCGGCGATTTCTCGGCCGGCAGCGCCTCCCCAGTGATCATCGATTCATCGACGGCGCTGCGGCCGTCGAGCACCACCCCGTCGACCGGCACCTTTTCGCCGGGCCGCACCCGCAGGCGATTGCCGGGAACCACCTCCTCGAGGGCGACGTCTTGCTCGGAGCCGTCGGCGCGGACGAGGCGGGCGCGCTTTGGCGCCAGATCCAACAAAGCGCGGATGGCGCTCGAAGTCTGGCTGCGGGCGCGCAATTCGAGAACCTGGCCCAGCAGCACCAGGGTCGTGATGACAGCCGCGGCTTCGAAATAGACGGGCACCGTTGCGTCGGGCAGACGGAAGGAGGCGGGAAAAATCCCGGGCAGCACCGCTGCGACGAGGCTGTAGCCGTAAGCGACCCCGGTGCCGAGCGCGATCAGGCTGAACATATTGAGCCGGCGGCGGACCACCGATTCCCAGCCGCGCCGGAAGAACGGAGAGCCGCACCACAATACCGCCGGTGTGGCAAGAGCCAACTGCACCCAGACCGCCATTCTGGGCGCGATGATCGCCCGGAACAGCGGCTGCGCCAAATCCTCGGCCATCGCCATCGCGACCAGTGGCACCGACAGCACCACACCGATCCAAAAGCGGTGCGTCATGTCGCGCAATTCCGGGTTGGCCGCCTCCCCAGCCGTCGGCGTCACCGGCTCCAGCGCCATGCCGCAGATCGGGCAGCTTCCCGGCTTCTCGCGCACGATTTGCGGATGCATCGGGCAGGTCCACAGCGTCTCTGCAATCCCCAACGGCGTTTTCGCGGCGCGTGATGCAGGGGCCAAGTACCGCGCCGGTTCCGCCGTAAACTTCTCGCGGCACCGGCTGCTGCAGAAATGATAGGTGTTGCCGCGATACTCGGCGTGGTGCGGGGACGACGCCGCATCGACCATCATCCCGCACACCGGATCGCGCACGCCGCCGATGCTCGGCTGATCGTGGTGGTCGTCCCCTCCGGCCGCGGACGGAGGCTCGGTCACGGCCATGGCGTGCGCTTCCCTGTGCCGGGGCTGCTCAGCGAACGGCCGGCCCTCCGGCCGCTATCCGCGGAATCCGACGGCGGAGGTACCAGCGGCTCGGCGCGCTCGCGAAAATCGGTCAGGCTGCCGTTGAAGCGCAGGGCCTCGATCAGCTCGGCGATCTTGGCGCTGCCGCCGCCGGCCTGGATCGCCTCGGTGACGCAGGTCTCCAAGTGGTTTTGTAAGAGGATGCGGTTGACGCGTTCGAGCGAGGCCTGTGCCGCGGCGACCTGCTTCATCAGGTCGGGGCAATAAGCTTCGGCCTCGACCATACGGATCACGCCGTCGAGATGCCCGCGCACCGTCTTCAAACGCATCAGCGCGTCCTGTTTATGCTTGGCGTTCATTGGACTGCACTCCACCCCACGGGGGTGGGACCATATGGCTGCGTTTCACGAGCGGATCAAGGGGCGCCGACGATGCCTATGTCAGCGCCAACGTCATCGGGCTTGTGCGGCAGGTGGCGCGCGAACAGTTTTACATCGTCCGCTTTCGGCAAAAGGATCTGTGGGAGGACTACCCGTTCGACAACGATACATTGCAGACCGAATTTCCCGACCGCTGGCTCGAGCCCAGCGATTGAGGACGCAAGCAGGGAGGAGAGAGCATGGAACAGCCGCACGAACATGACGGCGGTCACGACCATCCAGCAGCGCCGATGGTCGACGAAATTACCGATTTCGAAGTGCTGGAAATCGCGGTTCGCGAGCTGGCGATCGAGAAGGGCCTGTTCACCGCCGAGGATCACCGCAAGTTTACCGAGTGGGCCGAGCAGATTGGACCGGCGGCAGGCTCGCGGCTGGTCGCCAAGGCGTGGACCGACCCGGCGTTCAAAGCCCGTCTGCTCGCTGACCCGGTCGCGGCCTGCCGCGAGATCGGCGTCGACTGGACCGAACCCACCGGCTCCGGCACGCCGAGCGACTACATGAGCTTGCGCGTTCTCGAAGACACGCCGACAGTGCATCACGTGATCGTTTGCACTCTGTGCTCATGTTATCCGCGGCCGCTGCTCGGCCACTCGCCCTATTGGTACCGTTCGCCCAACTATCGTCGGCGGATCATTCGCTGGCCGCGTCCGGTGCTGGCGGAGTTCGGATTGAACCTCCCCCCCGAGGTCGAGGTGCGGGTCGAGGACTCGAACCAGAAATGCCGCTTCATGGTCCTGCCGATGCGACCCGCAGGCACCGAGAACTGGACCGAAGAGCAATTGGCCGAAATCGTGACGCGCGACTGCATGATCGGCGTCGCCCTGCCACGGCCCGACCGGAAGATGGACGATGTGCGGCCGGTTCACGAGGCGCGCCGGCCGGTCGGTAGTCAGGCGCATCAAGCGGCGGCCGGCGAATGAGCGGTGACAGCAGCCACCCGGCCTCGGCTGCGGACGGGAGCCAGGTAGACCTGGCCCCGATCCCTGTGCTCGAGGTTCTGCGGAACGAGAATAAAACCTGGGAAAAGCTGGCACCGGCTTACGGCGTCACCAACCCGGATCCGCCATGGAAAGTCAGCCTCTATGCGACGTTGGAATGTCTCGCCGCCGGCGAGGCGCTGCCTTTATTGGAGCGGCGCCGCGCCGAGGATCAGCTGGGCGAGACCCTGTACAGCCGGATACCGGCGCCGGAGCAACAGCTGTTGACCCTGGCCCACATCATGCTCAGCCGCGGGCTATTGAGTGAAGAGGATCTCGCCAGACGCATGGCTGCCGTCCGATCGCGGCTCGAGGCAGCGTAGTACGGTGTCTCGCAAATAGCCTTACATACCCGACATAGTAAAACCCGCCCCCTCGATGGGGGAGG
>JAFAHP010000242.1 GCA_019237175.1 Alphaproteobacteria bacterium | reverse complement strand
CGGTACCGGGCCGCCGGTTAAAAACGGACTGGCGACCTGGCAGGTGCGGGCGATCTTGCGCCGGCTCCTCGGTCTCGAATTTGCCGGCATGGATGTGGTCGAAGTGTGCCCGCCCTATGACACCGCCGAGATCACCGCCCTCGCCGCGGCAACCATCGTCTGGGACTATATCGCATTGCTGGCACCGCGCAGCTGAACAGGCCCGCCCGCGCGCCAATAAACCACGATAAGTTCTTGCATTCGCGACCCTGTTGCCTATCTAACCGGCCTGACGCAATCGCACGTGCCTAGGACCCCGCAGCTTTGGGGTGCTGCTACGACGTAACGCGTCTCTTTCGGTCGAGCCGGTCACCCGTGGGCCGGTGTCCTTAAGGGAAACGGATATGGTCCGGCACGCAATGCGAAGTCCTCGCACGGCCTCCCGCGTCTGATCGGGAGGTCTGCCGCCGCGGAGCGATACGAGCCCGTCAACCGGGCGCCCGCTGCGGCCCCTCACCCAAAATCGGGCATTCCGCTTCCGTCGCCTAGCCCAGGGCGGAGCGGCATGTCGCCTCCAATCGATGGAGGGCCGTGCGATGGCAAAAATCCGCCATGGCTTCTATCTCCCGCACGCCGACCCGGTTCTGCCGCTGGTCGACGCGTTCGTCGCCGCTCGGCGGCCGACTGATCCGCTGCTGTGCCTGCGTCCGGCGGCGATCGCCGCCGCGGCGCGGCGCTTTGTCGAGGCGTTTCCTGGCGATGTGCTCTACGCCGTCAAATGCAATCCCGAGCCGCGGGTGCTGCGCGCGTTGTGGGCGGGCGGGGTGCGCCATTTCGACTGCGCCTCGCTCGCCGAAGTAAAGCTCGTGCGTGCACAGCTGCCGGGCGCCGCCGTCCATTTCATGCATCCGGTCAAGGCCCGGCCGGCGATCGCAGAGGCGTTCGACCGCTGGGGGGTCACCGATTTCGCACTCGACAGCGCCGAGGAGCTGGCCAAGATCCTGCAGGAGACCGTGCCAGTCGGGCTGGTGGGCGATCCGCCCGCACTCGGGCTGTTTGTGCGGCTGGCCCTGCCAAAGGGCGGTGCGGTCTTGGATCTCTCGGGCAAGTTTGGTGCACCTCCCGATGAAGTGGTGCAGCTGTTGCGCACAGCCCGGCCGCATGCCGCGCGGCTCGGGGTGACATTTCATGTCGGCTCGCAATGCCTCGATCCGCCCGCCTATGCGCGCGCGTTGGCGTTGGCGGCGCAAGTGATCGCCGCGGCGGAGGTGCCGGTCGAGATCGTCGATGTCGGTGGCGGGTTTCCGGTCAGCTATCCAGAGATGACGCCGCCGCCGCTCGGCGCCTTTCTTGAGGCGATCGCGCGCGGCGCCGAGAACATGCCTCGCGGGACGCGGTTGTGGGCAGAACCCGGCCGTGCCTTGGTCGCCGGCGGCGGATCGGTGATCGCGCACGTGCAATTGCGTCGCGGCTCGGCGCTCTACGTCAATGACGGCGTCTATGGCAACCTCAGCGATGCCGGGACACTAGGTTTCCGCTTTCCGGCGCGGCGCATCCGCCTGGGCGAAAGCGAAGACGCGCCGGCAGAAATTTGCGATTTCACCTTGTTCGGCCCGACATGCGACAGCGCCGACGCGATGAACGGACCGTTTCGGCTCCCCGCCGATATGCGCGAAGGCGACTGGATTGAGCTGGGTCAGCTCGGTGCTTACGGCGCCTGCCTCGCGAGCCGCTTCAACGGCTTTGGCTCGGCGCAAATGATCGAAGTCGGCGATCCGCCGATGCTGCCAACGCCGTGACGATGAGCGGCTACCCCCAGAGATCCGTGGCCGGGATAGGATGCGGATCTCATGGGTTGCGCCGATAGCCGCTCCACTGCACGCGGCTCGCCTAGGCGAAATATGTTTCGTGCCGGTTAACCGGAAATCGAAAGAGCCACTCATCATTTACCACAGCGCGGTGCGACACGACGACCGTCAGGGGTGAACGGATAAGCTTTGCTCCCATCTTGTTGCAGTGCAACAAGAGGTGCCGCCATGCCGGAAGAGATCGAACAAGCGTCCGCACTCGACGCCGGCGAGAGATCGCTTGGCGGCTGGCGCGTTATCGCCTCAGCCTGGCTCATCATGATGATATTCGCTTTGCTGTTCGCGACCGCCGAGGCCCTGGCCGAGCGGCACGCAGCGCAACACCAAAAGAGCGACCTGGTCCGGGCGGAAATTCCCCGCCATGATTCGAGTTTCCCGGGCCCCGATGAGATAGCGGCATCCGATTGGCTGCAACGCGTCAGAGCTGAAGCCTTCGCCTGCTGGTAACCGGTACGCCGGCCAGCCGGTTTCTGCCTGGGTTCAGGTATCGCACCTCATTCATCATGGTCGGGCTGGTCCCAGTTTGTTTGCGTCAAGTTCAGCAAGTTGATCATAGGTATGGGGCAAGAGGCTGTTCCGGTGCGCAGCCACGCGGCGGATCGATCGCCTACGGCTCGAAGCAGCCGTCGGCCGCCAATCCGTCCGTCTCGTAGCAAATCGCCGCGGGGCGAACTCCTGTCGCGGTCAGGTGCCGAGACCCCAGCCGATGGCGTTGCGCAGCAGGGCCGGGAACGCGTCCGATTCCCACGCACCATGAAAGGTGAGCGGTGTGGAATCCGCTGGGTCCGGGGCCCGGGCCGCGCGGATGGCGGGGTTGTGACAATGGCCGAGGGTGAAATA
The DNA here is from genome assembly GCA_019237175.1 of Alphaproteobacteria bacterium. Lineage (GTDB taxonomy): Bacteria > Pseudomonadota > Alphaproteobacteria > ATCC43930 > CGMCC-115725 > AP-15. The sequence continues at coordinate 2,510 of JAFAHP010000242.1, read as the reverse complement.
AGCGACACCGCCGTCGCCGACCGCACGGGTGTAACCAATGACGCGGGTCCTGCCGTCGGGCAAGAGCGACGTGTCCGACGGGTAGAGGGTCCCGATTGCCGGTGAGAAGCCGTCGGCGCCATAATCCGCGGTCAGCAGCACCCGCGTCGAGGCCGGGTCCTGCAGCTCGATAAAATAGGGCTCGTCTTCAACCTCGAACGACCCACCGAGCCCTTGGGTCAGCGGATGATCGGGATCGGTGACGTCGACGCGGATCCTGCAGATCGGCGGATGGGTTAAAAACCGGCTGCCGAGCAGCGCATGATGTTCGGTCTTTACGCTGCGGCGCTGGCGCGTTCCCTCGACCCGCTCGGCGCGGCCGCCGCTCGTCCCATGCAGACCGACCCAATGCCCACCCCCTTCCAGCCAGCGCCCCAGGGCATCGCATTGCCCGGCGTCGGGGTAGGGGCCGGCAACATAGGTGATCAACAGCCGGCTCACGGGCAGCCATTTTTCGAGATCGGCGAAATCATTGGCGACCGATGCCGGAATGTCGCGTTCGGCCAGCAACCCCAGGAGCCGAAGGCGGGCATAGTCGTGGTCGTGCCCGGCCAGCGACCCGGGCGGAAAGCCGCCGGTAATCAGGTGCACCCAGCCTGGATCGCTCGTTGTCATTGGATCACCTCGCTCGCAATGGGTGCCGAAAAGCACGGCACCCGATACTGCATCTTCACCCCACGAGGTGAGACGCGCAATGCGGCCGATGTTTACGCCGATTTTACGAGGCCCGCCCGCGATCCGTCTCGAAACTTAACCCGCGTTTGCTTTTCTATCAGCTTTCAAAGGCGAGCGGAGCAGCACGCCATGCGTGCGTTGTTTAGCGACGCGGAGCGCTTGGCATCCGCGCCCCGCCACCGGGTGGAGATCGACCTCGCCGACCGGCCGATGCTCGCCGTGCTGTACGCCCTCTCGGGCGCCGCGATCGGTCTGTTCGGACCGGTCTTCTGGGCAACGTTGGTTGTTCTTTTCCTTCAGGCCGAGTGGTTCGGCAAATGAAGTCGAAGGGTCTTGGCTGACCCGTCAGCCAAGACGGACGCGCTGACACAGCTGGCTGCCGGCGGACCAGTAGCGTTACCCAATTCCTTAAGCAGCTTGCTGTTGCAACATCGGGATCTTGCGACAGCACAATAGCTGAATCCCACCGGGCTCGAGGTGCCTGCGAACCGTCGTGAACCCCTGCTGGCGCAAGACCTTCTGAATGTGACGCGAGCGCGTCGTCAACTGCGGCGCGGCTGTGGTAAAGATCAGAACTCCGCCCGGCCGCAGACCGCCTCGCAGCCATCCCAGAAGTGCCTCCAATTCCGGCTCTTGATCGACAGCGGGAATGATGATCAGGTCCGCCGACATCTCGCCGGCATTAGGTCCGGCCAAAGCAGTGCGGCAGCAGACATGGTCAAAGCCGTTATGCGCGAGCTCGATCAGGAGTTCGATATGCTTGCACCCTACCACGATCACCCGGTCAGTTCGTCTCCCGCCGACGCGCTTTACAAGCTCCTCGACGAGGAGCGATGCCGTGTAACGGCTGCAGACTTGCTGCGTGTACAAACTCCCCGTCCCGGTCGTTCACGACCTGGATTGTTATCGACGGTACTGAGATGCACGCCTTCGCATAAAGGTTCCAGACGGGTCGGTTACTTGCGGTGTATAGAACCGATAATGGGGTTAGCTCGCATTGAACATGGCGGCGCCAATGCGCAGATCGCCCACGGACGCTATAAGCAGTCGATGTGGATCGCAGCCCACGCCGATCCCTAAATCCGCTCCCACCGGGCCTGCTTCGGCAAGTCGGCGCGTTCTGAATTGCTGTAGGCCGCTTTGCCAAGCCGTTTATGCGGCTTTTATAGCCTGAGCCTGAGTTCCGGCTGGAAAACTTATCGGCCCATCGGTTCTTTAATGGTACGTCGCATTGGACGGCACATCGAGGTTGGAATATGGCTACAGTGGAGGCCACAAGTCGCCGCATCCGGGCGGCGGCCGTCTCGCACACGCCGGATCAGCGACACGGTGCCAACGAGTTCCGGCGTCCGCAAACGCGGCTCGAAAACGCGTGCGAAGTCGGCCGGACAATGCTGATCCTGGGGCTGATCGCGGTCGGTATCGTCGCACTGCGATACGTCCTCGTCATAGCCTATGGTTGGTTCTACTGAGGGCGAACGGTGACGTTGCACTTGCAAATCGTCCGCGATAATTGCGGCAGCTGGAGTGTCTATGGCTTGTCACCGCAGCCGGCAGGACAGTTCCCGAGCCTGTCGGCGACCATCGACTATGCGCGCCGGCAATGCAGTGCGGCGCCGGCGACAATCGAGGTCACGGCCGATGGGTGTTGTGCCATTGTCCATCAGCAGGAAGGCTGGCCACGTCGACTGGTTGGTCCAGAAGCCAAGCGGTCGAAGCGGATAGGCGAAAGCGGCAATCCGGAGCGCTCGGCGCGCCCGTCGCGCTCTGGCACGATGGGGTCACTGGCTTAGCGG
>JAFAHP010000189.1 GCA_019237175.1 Alphaproteobacteria bacterium | reverse complement strand
CGGCTTCACATTGGCCGCAAGCTTTGCCTTTTTCAGGTGGACTGCAAGGATCTGCTCGCGCCCGCGCTTGTCCGGCCGGTCGACCAGCACCTGGCGGTCGAACCGTCCGGCGCGCAGCAGCGCTGGATCGAGGATTTCCGGACGGTTGGTGGCCGCGAGGAGCACAAGGCCGCTCGTGGGGTCGAAGCCGTCGAGCTCGGCCAGCAGCTGATTGAGGGTTTGGTCCTTTTCGTCCTGGCCACCGCCGACAAACGGACCGCGGGCGCGGCCGAGTGCGTCGAGTTCGTCGATAAAGATGATCGCCGGCGCGTGCTGGCGCGCCTGTTCGAACAGGTCGCGCACCCGCGCGGCGCCGACGCCGACAAACATTTCGACAAATTCGGAGCCTGAAATCGAAAAGAATGGAACGCCGGCCTCGCCGGCCACAGCGCGGGCGAGCAGGGTCTTGCCGGTACCCGGCGGCCCAACCAAGAGGATACCTTTTGGCGGACGGCCCCCAAGCCGTCCATACACTTTCGGGTCCTTCAAAAAATTGACGATTTCCTCAAGCTCTTCTTTGGCTTCGTCGACGCCGGCGACATCGGCAAAGGTGACTTTGGTCTCCTTTTCGACATAGATGCGCGCCCGGCTTTTGCCGATTTGCATGACCCCGCCGAGCCCGCCCTGGCCAAGCCGGCGGATCGCGAACATCCAGATTCCAACAAAAATGATCGCCGGCAAGACCCATGACAGCAGATCGCGGACAATATGGTTCTCGACCACCCCGCTGTAGGTGACGCTGTGCTTGTCGAGCGCTTTTGCAAGATCGGGCGCCACCCTCGCCGTGACAAAGTCCTTGAGCCCGTCGGGCTCGGCCTTTTTCAGCGATCCCTTGATATAGTCGGCGCCGATCTCGACCTCGCCAATTTTGTCTTGGTCGAGTAACGTCTGAAACTTGCTGTACGGGATCGGCGTGCGCTGGGTGCTCTGAATATAGAGGCTTTGGATCCAGAGCATGCCGAGGATCGCCGCGATCACGTACCAGAAGTTGATGTGAACCTTTTTGTCCATATCACGCGTATCCGTGGTGTGGCGGGCGGCCGCGGCAGCCTCGGGCCAAGATGGTCCGTTCGATTTATAGCGCAATCGCGGCGAAGTCAGTCCTCTTCCGCGGCAACGGGCCGGGGCGGCGGCGACAATGTCCTGCGAGCCACCCATTCGAGGCTCAAACCCTGGGCGACGATCGAGAAAACAACGATACCATAGGCGATCGTCAGCAACGCCGCCTTGTAAGTCACAGGAGGCAAGGCCAGCGCCATCGCGACCGAGATCCCGCCGCGCAGCCCGCCCCAGGTCAGCACCAGAAACGATCCGAAGCGGTCCTGCAGCCGCAAGCTCAACGGCAGCGCCGAGGCTGCGACACTCAACCAGCGGATCAGCAGTGCCGCCGGGATCATCGCCATCATCACGAAAATCGCGTGCCGCTCAAGATCGATCGCGGCGATCTCAAAACCGATCAGCAGAAATAACAGCGCGTTCAAGGTATCGTCGACCAAGAGCCAGAATGTCTTCAAATGCTGGCGCGTCGTCTCGCTCATGGCCCGCTGCATGCCATGATTTCCGATCAGAATCCCGGCGACGACGACGGCAACCGGGCCCGAGACATTCAGGGTTCCAGCGAGACTGTAGGTTCCGGTAACCAATGCCAGCGAGATGATCAGCTCGACGTTGTAATCATCAACGCCTCGGATCATCAGAAAAGCGCCAAACCCGAGACCGAGACCGAGCACTCCGCCGCCGAGCGCCGATAGCAGGAATGCCCCCACAATCGCCAGCGGCCCGTGCTCCAGTCCGGCTGCTCCCGTTGCCAACGACAGCAGTAGCGAAAACAGAACAACGCCGATACCGTCATTGAACAGGCTTTCGCCGGCAATGACCGCCTGCAGCGATTGTGGGATTCCGACGCGTCTCAAGACCAGCAATACGGCAACCGGATCGGTCGGCGAGATCAGGGCGCCAAAGACCAGGCACCAGACCATCGGGATCGTGATGCCAAAAGCCGTCGAGACACCGAACAATGCCGCCGCGATCAAAATCGTCGACAGCACGGTGCCGACGGTCGCGAGTGCGAGGATCGTCCATTTTCGGGCAAAGAGTTCGGCGAAGTCGACTTCGAGCGCGCCGGCAAACAATAAAAAACTTAAAAATCCGTTAAGAAGTGCCACCGGAAAGTTAACCGCGGCGAGCAGATTGCGGATCGCGAGCTTGAGCGCGAGCTGCGGAAAGGCGCTGCCGATCGCGATCAGCAAAACCGCACCAATCAAGGCCATCAGCAGCAAGCCGACCGTTAGCGGCAAGCCCAGCCATCGTTGGTTCAAGTATCCGAAAATAGCCCCCAAGACCAGGAGCAAGGCGAGTAGATCGAAGGGCGAATGCACTGTTTCAGATTTTATCGTTTTTGGCGAAAATGATGGGCGCAGATCACCGGATTGGCACGTGAGACCGTCGTGCGGCGTGTGACTATTTTGTGTCCGCAGGATGAGACTATCACGATCATCGTTCTTTGCCGGTGTGTTTCGCGCCGCTCAAGAGGTTGCTCGTGGCTGACATGATGTGCCCTTCGCACCCCAGCTATGTCTTGAATATGGCCTTGGCACCCGCATTTAGACCCGCGGGAGACAGCGAAATCGAGACCGGCGATGATTAACGGCATCCTGACGAAGGCTTGCGCGTCAGCAAGCCGAGGCGCGGCGTGGCGTTTTCGGCATAAAGTAGCCGCCGCGGTGGTTTTGCTCGCCCTCGCCGGAGGATCCGCCTCCGGCTTCGCCGCCGAGCCCGCCGGCAGCGCCGGCGCCACCATCGAGAATCTCTATGCAAGCCTGCTCGCGACGATGCGGAACGGCTCGGTGCTGGGCGCCAGCGGACGCTACGCCCAACTCGCGCCGGTTATCCGTCAAAGCTTCGACCTGCCTTACATGGCCCGCTTGGCGTTCGGCTTCGGCTGGTCGCGTCTGACCCCGATGCAGCAGCAGCAGGTCACCGAAAGCTACGGCCGCTATATGTCAGCAGTTTACGCCGAGCGGTTCGACAGCTATCACGGGCAACGGCTGAATGTGACCGGCGCGCGGCAGGACGCGCCCCTCGGGCTCATCGTCACCAGCAAGATCATCAAATCCGACGGCGATCCGGTCGAGGTCGACTATCTGATGCGTCAGAACGGCGGCCGTTGGGCGATCGGGGATATCTATCTCGACGGCACGATCAGCGAGGTTGCGACCCATCGCTCCGAATTCGCCGCTATCCTGAAGCGCCAGGATTTCGACGGGTTGATCGCGGCACTCGACCGCAAGGCCGAGATGCTGACCGGAACCGCGGCGCGGGCCGACTAGCGCCGGATCTTAGCGCGCTGCCGGCCTCGAAAGGCGGCCGGCTCGACGGTCGGCGCAAAGCGGCGCGGATCGTCGCGGGGCGGCGCAGGCCTGGTTGCACGACAGAGCAGCCACGGCGTCAGCAGCATCGATGATGGCCGCAATCCGTTTTCGGGCGCAAAGCCATTGATGCCAAAGACGATACGCTGGTGCTCTGCCGGGCTCAAAGTGACCAGGCTTCCGAAAAATCGATCCCATACCGAGAGCACCGCACCGTAATTGGCATTTGCTTCGTGTAGGACGATCGAGTGATGGACGCGGTGCAAATCCGGCGTCACGAGCAACGGCTGCAGCGATCTTTCCAACCACTCTGGTAGCCGAATATTGCCGTGCTGCACCGCAGCCGTGGCGAAAAC
>JAFAHP010000703.1 GCA_019237175.1 Alphaproteobacteria bacterium | reverse complement strand
GCCTCGATGTAGTCCTCGTGCTTGACAGCCAATACCTGCCCGCGGGTAAGGCGTGTGAAAATCGGCGTTTGTGCGACCCCGATTGCGATCATCGCATTGGTCAGGCTCGGTCCGAGAAACGCGGCGAGGGCGATCGCCAGGATCAGGAACGGGATCGCCAACATCGCGTCGATCATGCGCATCAGCAGGCCATCGACGGCTCCGCCGAGATAACCGGAGACGAGCCCAAGGGGCACGGAAACGGCGACCGCGATCGACACCGAGACGAGACCGGCCATCAGCGAAGCTCGGGCACCCCAGATAAGCCGCGCGAGAACGTCGCGACCGAGTTCGTCGGTGCCGAAAAAATGTAAGGCGGAGGGCGGCTTGCGCACTGCCCGCCAATCTGTGGCGAGCGGGTCGTAAGGTGCGAGGAGCGGTGCGGCGAGCGCGACCGCGATGAAGAACACCACGACAGCGAGCCCGACAAGCGCCGGGGGCCGCCTCGCCAACCGGCGCAACGCGAGCCGCCACGGCCGCTCGCCGGCATCCGCAGAGGCGGTGTCGAGGACGCCGGCGGTCATCCCCGGAGCCTCGGATTGACCAACGTATACGCTACGTCGGCGAAAAGATTGAGCAAGATGAAGGCGAGCGCCGTGCACAGCACGACTCCCTGCACGACCGCGTAGTCGCGGTTGAACACCGCATCGACGATCAGCTTGCCAAAGCCGGGGATCGTGAAGACTTGTTCGGTCAGCACCGCGCCCGAGAGCAGCTCGCCGAATTCGAGTGCGCCGAGTGTGATCACCGGTAGGAGCGCGTTGCGCAGCGCGTGATGCAATACCACGCGAGCTTCGGTCAGCCCCTTGGCGCGGGCCGTGCGGACATAGTCGGCGCTCAACACTTCCAGCATCGCACTGCGGGTATGGCGCATCATCACCGCGGCAATCCCGCTGCCGAGCACAAAAGCCGGCATGATCAGGGTCGCGAGGTTGCGCGACAGACTCTCGACGGGGCTGACAAAGCCCGAGGCTGGCAACAGCCCCAATTGCACCGAAAACAGCAGGATCAGCAGAATCCCAAGCCAGAAATTCGGGATCGACCGGCCCCATAGCGCGGCCATCGTCGCGGCATAATCGACAACCGAATTGTTTTTCACGGCCGCCAGAATTCCCATCGGCAGGCCGATCGACAACGCGATCAGGATTGCGAGCGCGGCGAGCTCGGCGGTGACCGGCAATTTCTCGAGCACGAGATCGCGCACCGGACGCTTGATGCGGATCGACTCGCCGAAATCGCCCGACAAGACGCCTTTCGCCCACAACCCATAACGAACCAGCAGGGGCTCGTCGAGATGGTACTTCTGGCGCAAAAAGGCAATCACTGTCGGGTCGCGCTCTTCCCCGGCGAGAGCCAGTGCCGCATCGCCCGGCAGCAATTGCTGCAGTCCGAAGACGATGACCGAAACAAAAAACAGCGTTGGCAGCACGAGCGCCAACCGGCGCAATAGAAATGTGGTCATTGCTCCGAGCCCCCGTCCTCTCCGAGCCGTTTATTACTCGATCCGCAGCCCCTGCGGGCGGATCAGGCCGTCCGGTAAAGGGGCAAAACCGCTCAATTTCGTCGAGAACGCCCACAGCCACTTTTGATGATAGAGATAAATAATCGGCAGGTCTTGCAGGATGTGCTCGGCGGCGATGCGGTAATGCGCCAAGCGGTCGGCGCGGGTCTCGAGCGTGCGCGCCGCATCGAGCTCGCGATCGACCTCGGGATTGCAATAATGCCCATAGTTTAACGCCGCGTTGCACGCCAGGTTCATATAGATGTTGCCGTCTGGATCTGAGCGTCCGGAGGTCCCCACCAAAAACGATTCAAAGTCACCTTTTGCGACAAACTGTACTGCGGAGGCGAACTCGGTCGCCTGAATGCGGATGTCGAAGCCGCTCTCATTGGCCATCGACTGAATGACCTGGGCGATCCGCACAGACACGGGGACATTCCCAACGGTAAGCACGACGGTTGGATTTGGCGTGCCCGCCGCGGCGAGCAAGGCTTTCGCCTTGGCGACGTCGCGCGCCGGGATCGGCAGCTCCCTAATATAATACGGATTTGTCGGGGCGACCCACTGGTTTCCGGGCGGGAACTCGCCATTAAACACAACTTGGCTGAGCGCGTCGCGGTCGATCGACAATTCGAGCGCCTGGCGCACTCGCGCATCCTGTCCCAGCGGTGTCTTGGTGCGCTGGCCGTTGGCTATATTGATCGTGAGTCCGTTATACCCAAGCCCACCGACGCCGGCGAGCTGCAGACGCGGGTCGTTGCGAACCGTCTCGAGATCAGTCGGGGCGACTTGCTCGATCAAGTCGAGTCCGCCGGACTGCAGATTGGCCAGCCGCACGGTCGAATCGGGGATCGGCAAATAGACGATGCGTTCGATTTTGATCTTGTCCTTGTCCCAATAATCGCCGAAACGCTCGACGACGATGCGGTCCTGGGCGACACGGTCGACGAATTTGAACGGCCCGGTGCAGACCGGGTGCAGGCCGAAATTCTCACCCGCGGCCTGAGCCGCCTTGGGCGATACCATCGCCCCGGAGTTGGCGGCGAGTTGAGCGAGCATCGGCGCGAATGGTGCCGCCAGCACGAGTTTGGCCGTGTGTGCGTCAATCACTTCGACGCCGCTGATAACGCTGATCTCGCTTCGGCGGGACGAACCCGGCATCGTCAGATGGCG
>JAFAHP010000628.1 GCA_019237175.1 Alphaproteobacteria bacterium | reverse complement strand
CCGGCGGCGGCCTGCAACGCTTCGGCGATGTCTCCGGCGCGGTGATAGTGGAAGGGACGCATTGCTCAGCTCCGCATTTCGCCTTTGGCTTGGTTGATCGCCTTGACAATGTGGGGATAGGCGGCACATCGGCAGAGATTCCCGCTCATATGCTCGCGGATCTCGGCGTCGTTGCGGGCATGCCCCTCATTGATGCAACCGATCGCCGAGATGATCTGCCCCGGCGTGCAATAGCCGCATTGAAAGGCGTCCTGATCGATAAACGCCTGCTGCATCGGATGAAGCGCGCCGCCTGGTTCGCTGAGCCCCTCGATGGTGGTGACCGGGCCGCGAACCGCGACAGCCAGGGTTAAGCAGCCGAGCACCCGTGCACCGTCGACCAGCAACGTACAGGCTCCACATTGGCCATGGTCGCAGCCTTTTTTCGCGCCGGTCAGTCCGAGATGCTCGCGCAATGCATCGAGCAATGTAGTGCGCGGGTCGATCATCAAATGTCGGACGCACCCATTGATCATTAGATCAAACGAGATGGCGGTTTGTGGATCGATAGCTTTCCCAGGCATTTCTTTCGCTTTATGGAATTCGCCGGCAACGGCAACTGGCGCAAACGCGGCTGAAACTGTCGAGGTGAGCAAGGTACGCCTGCTAATCGGGCTCCATTCCGGGACGCGATCGTCGGCGTCAAGCGGATTTGTCGTCACTTCCACCTTCATTTCGAACGAGTCCGGGGCAGGCCGCCGGCTCGACCACTGCCACTGGCGGTTACCCGACAAATGACCACCGGTGCCGGAAGGTTCCTGCGTTCCGCGAGCAAAACAGGTCCCTGGAACCAGGACAGGCGGTTGCCGTTCAGCTGATGAAGCCTGGGAGCCGCTGATGCAATCGAAACTCGTCGCCAAAAGCGCTGGCCAACGCACCTTCGTCCTTATCCTCGATCCCGGCGAAGAGGCCTTCCAGGCGATTTCTGATTTTGCCGCGAAGGAAGGCTTCAGCGCTGCATCGCTGACGGCGTTAGGCGCATTTTCCCAGGCAAAGGTCGGTTGGTTTGATCTCGCCGAGAAAACCTATCGCAAAATTCCGGTCACGCAGCAATGCGAGGTGCTGAGCGCGATCGGCGATATCGCCATTGACGACAATAACAAGCCCAGCCTCCACGTTCATGTGGTGCTCGGCTTGAGCGACGGGACGACTCGCGGCGGCCATCTCCTTGAAGGGATCGTACGACCGACGCTCGAAGTGACCCTCGTGGAGACGCCCGCGTATTTGCGCCGCAAAAAACGCCCGGAGCTTGGGATCGCCCTGATCGACCTCGCCGCCTCGCCCTAGTCGAGCGACCGCGGAACCGGACCGCGCCCCCGACGGTTTTCTCAACAGAGCCAGCCCATTTAGGCAGAGAGAGGGGACACATTTGATTGCCGTTGTCACCGGCGCCAGCGCTGGGGTTGGGCGGGCCACTGCGCTGGAATTTGCCCGGCAGGGCATGGACGTCGTGCTCCTTGCTCGCAACGCGGCGCGGCTCGAGGCGGCGGCCGCGGAGGTCTGTGGACAAGGTGTCAGGGCCCTGCCAATCGTTGCGGATATCGCCGATGCCGACGCGGTCGAGGCCGCTGCCAGCCGTATCGAAACGGAGTTTGGACCGATCGATGTATGGGTCAACAATGCGATGGCGACGATCTTTGCGCCATTCGACCGGATCACTGCGCAGGAGTTCCGACGCGCCACTGAAGTCACTTATCTCGGGCAGGTCTATGGGACGATGGCGGCTCTTTCGCACATGCGTAGGCGTGATCGTGGCACCGTCGTCAATGTCGGCTCAGCGCTCGCCTATCGGGCGATCCCGCTGCAATCGGCCTATTGCGGGGCGAAATATGCGGTCCGCGGCTTTACCGACGCGATCCGCACCGAGCTGATCCATAACGGCAGCGCAATCCGGCTGGTCATGGTGCACCTGCCGGCGGTCAACACCCCACAATTTGACTGGGCGCTCAACAAGCTCGGCAAGCGGCCGCAGCCGGTGCCGCCGATCTTTCAGCCAGAGGTACCGGCGCGCGCGATCGTCGATGCCGCACTCAATCCTGATCGGCGTGAGGTCTGGGTCGGGTTGCCGACGGTGATGACGATCCTCGCCAACAAGCTGGCACCGGGGCTGCTCGATCGCTATCTGGCCAGAAGCGGTTACAGCGGCCAGCTGACCGATGAGCCGGTTCCCTCTGACGCGCCAGCCAACCTGTTCATTACCGCAGATGGCGATTTCGGCGCCCATGGCCGCTTCGACAGCCGCGCCTTGCCCGTGTCTTACCAGGCTATCGCGTCCCGGCATCGCGGCGCACTCATGATCGGGCTACTGGGCCTTGGGTGCATCGGCCTGGCCCTCCTGACCGCCCGCGGGATCAGGTAGAGGCAAAGTTGTAGCGCGTCAGGTAGTCCGCCCAGGTCAGGAAGAACAGGATCGCCAGCCAAAAGAACCCGGCGCCGGCAAAGATCCAAAACAGCGACACGCCGCGGTCGAGCTCCATAAATATCGCCAGCACTATTGACGCCATGGCCACGGCAATGGCGACCTGCGCAAGCGGCGAGAACGACCCGAGCTCTATAAAAGCAAGGGCGATATTGCCGGCCATCAGCCCAAGCAGCACGGCTAACGTAACGACCAGACGAATCGGTGGTCGCGGCATCGCTAGAGGCTCCTGCCGGGCAAGTAGATCACCGCGAACAGAAAGATCCAGACGATATCCACGAAATGCCAATAAAGGCTGACGACGCGAACCGGGCTGTGATAGACGCGCGAATATGCGCCATCGACAGCACGCCCGCCGATAACGGTAAGGGCGGCAATGCCGACAAGCAGATGCAGCGCATGGATGCCGGTCATCAGCCAATAGAGGAAATAAAATATCTCGCCGACCCGCAGACCGGCCGCTATGATCTGGCGATCGGCAGGCTTCTGCAGGTCGTTGGCGCGGCGACTCTATTGGATGTTGGTGCCGATCGGCATCAGATCGGTGAGACAAACGACACCGGTCTTTGTTTCATGGCGGGTTTCGAGAACGAGCGTGTCACCGTGGTAGCACCGCCAGGTTCGG
>JAFAHP010000201.1 GCA_019237175.1 Alphaproteobacteria bacterium | reverse complement strand
GAGGCAAGCGCGGTCCAGCAGAACACCGGCATGCGGAAATAGGTCATGCCCGGGCAGCGCAATTTGAGGATCGTTGTCACGAAATTGACACCGGTCATCAACGTGCCGATACCCGAGATCTGCAACGACCACAGGTAATAGTCGACGCCGACATCGGGCGAAAACTGAAGCTCCGACAATGGCGGATACCCCATCCAACCGGTGCGCGCGAATACGCCGACGACGAGCGATACGTTGATCAAAAGCGCGCCCGCCGCCGTCAGCCAAAAGCTTATAGAATTCATCACCGGAAAGGCGACGTCGCGCACGCCCAATTGCAACGGCACGGCAAAATTCATCAGCCCGATGACAAGCGGCATCGCCACGAAAAAGATCATGATCGTGCCGTGCGCCGAGAAAATCTGATCGTAATGAAAAGGCGGCAGGTAACCCTGGGCGTTGCCGACGGCGATCGCCTGCTGCGTGCGCATCATGATCGCATCGACATAGCCGCGCAGCAGCATGACCAGACCGAGAATGATGTACATCACGCCGATGCGCTTGTGGTCCACACTGGTCAGCCATTCGCGCCACAGATAGGGCCACCAGCCCTTTACCGTGACGATGCCGAGCCCTATGAAAATGACGAGGAGCACTGCCGCCATCGCATAAATCGGCAGCGGATTGTTAAGCGGAATGGCCGCCCAGGTCAGCTTGCCAAGCATCTCAACCCCCCACCTGCGGCACCGGCGGACACCAGGCCGTACCCACCCCCGCCTTTTGCGGGCCTGCCGTCGTCTCGTCGACGATGTGCTCGAACAGATTGGGTGTCACCGAGCGATAGGTCGACGGCGGCACGTTCTCGCTCGGTTTTGCCAACTGCGCGTAGGCGGCCGCGTCGAGCGCCGAGCCTTTGCCCTGCACCTCTTTGACCCAGGCGTCAAACTCGCCCGCCGGCACCGCTTTGGCGATGAACCGCATCCACGCGAAACCGTCGCCGCTGAAATTGGCCGAAAAGCCGGGGTACTCACCGGCCTCGGCCGCCATCAGGTTGAGATGAGTGGTCATGCCCCCCATCGTGTAGATCTGGCTGCCGAGTTGTGGGATGAAGAAGGAATTCATGACCGTCGCCGAGGTGAGCCGGAAATCGACCGGTATCCCGGTTGGAACAACCAACTGGTTGACCGCGGCAATGCGCTGATCGGGATAGATAAACAGCCACTTCCAATCGAGTGCCACGACCTCGACTCGCAGCGGGTCGCCTTTCGCCGGGATCGGCGCTCGCGGATCGAGCTGATGGGAACCGATCCAGATCACTCCGCCCAGCAGGATCACGATCAGCGCCGGGATCGACCAGACGACGAACTCGATACGTCCTTCAAAGCCTTCGTCGGTGGCGCGGCTGGCGCGGGCGTTGGACGTCCTGTACCACCATGCGAACCCCAACGTCGCCAGGATTACCGGAATCACGACGACGAGCATGATCGCCGTGGAGTTGAGGAGCAAAAGCAGCTCGGCTGACGCGACCGGTCCTCGCGGGTCCACTATGCCTTGTTGACAGGCCGTGACTATCAACGCCGCCGCGCCGATCGCCGGCCAGCGGAGCGCGCCGATTCCCAAATGCCGATGACAGCGCATGCGTTACATCACCCCCCGCTCATCTCCCGACAACATCGGCTCAAAGAAACCCTGTCTAAATGCCGAAACCGGCGCTGGCGATCGCCAACGTGCGGCACCGCGCGGGATTGGCAGGGCCGGTTGGGCATCGAGCCGCGATGACAGACGATCACGGCGCAAACGCCCCCTGTGCCGTGTTGTGTCCCGATCCAAAAAGTCTATTACCAATATCCGGGTTTGCCAATCCGGCGCATCAACCGCTAATCAGCGCCCGATCAGCTGGGTCCGCTACCCTCCCCATAGATAGCGGCAATCGGTCGCGTCAGGACTTAAGAAGGCCGTTCTCGGCAAACCAGGCGACCGCGTCCTCGATCGCTGCGCGCACCGGGCGCGGCCGGTAGTTCAATGCGCGCATGGCCTTGGCGGACGAGAAATACATTTTCTTGCGCGATATCCGAAGGCTGTCGTATGGCGAACGGCTCGCGGCCGGTAATCCGCGCCGCAGCTTCGCCCCCGGATCGAACACTCGGTCTCTTCGCCGGGTCACCGCGGGCGCCGTTCGTCGATTAATCTCCTTGCCGCTTTGAGATCAGCCGTCTCGAAGCCT
>JAFAHP010000597.1 GCA_019237175.1 Alphaproteobacteria bacterium | reverse complement strand
GACGATGCCGGCAAAATCGATGTCGTAGGTCTGGATGCGCAGGGGCATCTCGTAGAATTCGCTCATCAGCCCCTCTGAATCGATCGCCCAACATGGCACATCTCACAACTCTGCTCACGCTCGATTCGTTTGCTGCGCTTTGGTGATCAATGACAAATTGCGCCATAGTCGAACTGAAGGTTGGTTCGTACTTCCTGCGCCGTTTGCTGTTTTTATGTTGCCGATATCTTCAAAAAAGCAGGCCGCGGTCTCCGGGCGGGCTCTCGTAAAAGCTTTGTCGCACCCCAGGGCCGGAATGCCGGTTCCCGGCGGTATTGCGTGAGCGCAGGGTAGAGGTTTAAGTCCATTGGTCAGCGGCAGAAATGAACACACGGCATGGCATCTCCCGTCATCGGCCTCACCCTCGATCACGAACCTCCGGGCGGCTGGTCGAAATTCCCCTGGTATGCAATCCGGGAGAATTACTGCAACGCGGTGCGCCATGCCGGCGGGTTGCCGATGCTGTTGCCGCATGAGCCCGATGCCGCCGAACTTTATCTCGAGCGCATTGACGGGCTGATCGTGACCGGTGGCGGGTTCGACGTCGACCCGGCATTGTTCGGCGCAAAGACCCGGCACCCAACCGTGACAACCAAAGACCGCCGCACTGCTTTCGAGCTGGCTGTGACGAGGGGTGCCCTCGCCCGCGACATGCCGGTGCTCGGTATCTGCGGCGGCCAGCAATTGCTGAACGTGGCACTCGGAGGCACTTTGATTCAGCACATTCCCGACGAGGTGCCCGGTGCGTTGCGGCACCGCCAGGAGAACCCTCGCGACGAGCCCGGTCATGATGTCCGGATCGTCGCTGGCACGATCTTGCATCGCATCGCCGGAGCGGACTGTCTTGCGGTCAATAGCGCTCATCACCAAGCGGTCAAGGCCGCCGGGCCGGGGGTCGTCATCGATGCCGTCGCCATCGATGGTGTTGTCGAGGGCGTCGAAGATCCGCGCCGCCGCTTCTGCCTCGGCGTCCAGTGGCACCCCGAATTCGAGATCAACGAGGCCGATCGGCGCATCTTCCGTTCCTTTATCGGGGCCGCAGTAAAATGAACGCGGCGAAACTCGACATCCCGCTCGATCTCTCTTCGCCGGGAGAAGCCGGGGCCGCGCCAGGCGAACGCATCGCCAAACTGCTGGCACGCGCCGGGCTGTGCTCGCGCCGCGATGCCGAGCGGTGGATCGCCGAGGGCCGGGTCACCGTTGCCGGGGCGGTGTTGACCAGCCCGGCGGCTATGGTTACCGCAGATACCGATATTCGCGTCGACGGCCAGCCGATCCCGCAGCCGGAGCGGCCGCGCCTGTGGCGCTATCATAAGCCTGCTGGGCTCGTCACAACCCACCGCGACGAGAAAGGCCGACCCACGGTGTTCGAGGCTTTGCCACAGGATCTGCCGCGGCTGATCTCGATCGGGCGGCTCGACCTCAGTTCCGAGGGGCTGTTGCTGCTGACCAATGACGGTGCGCTCGCCCGTCGTTTGGAGTTGCCGGCGACTGGTTGGGTGCGGCGTTACAAGGTGCGGGTTCATGGCGAGGTTGACGCAACACGGCTTGCCGGTCTGGCGGGCGGAGTCACGATCGACGGCGTTGCTTATGGACCGATCCGCGCCAGCCTCGACCGCGTACAGCGCAGCAACGCTTGGATCACGATGGCGCTTACCGAAGGAAAGAACCGCGAGGTGCGGCGCGTGTTGGAGCATCTGGGATTGCGGGTGGCGCGCCTGATCCGCCTGTCTTATGGACCGTTTCAGCTCGGCAATCTGGAGCGCGGCGCAGTTGCCGAGGTGCCACGAAAGGCTCTGGCCGAGCAACTCGGCGCCGAGATGCCGAAATGGGCAATGCATGCGGATCGTCGGCGGTAGGCATCGCGGCCGCCACCTGATCGCACCGCCGGGACGGGCGGTCCGCCCGACCAGCGACCGCGCTCGCGAAGCGCTGTTCAACATTCTTTCACATGGCGCCGTTGCCGCCGACGGGCTCCCGTTCGCCGATGCGGCCGTACTCGATGCTTTTGCCGGGACCGGCGCCTTCGGGCTCGAGGCATTGTCGCGCGGCGCCGCGGAAGCCGTCTTTATCGAGAACGACCGCACCGCGCTTGTCGCTTTGCGCGGCAATATTGCTGCGCTCGGTCTGACCGCGAATACCCGAATCGTTGCCGGTGATGCGACGAAACCACCGCGGGCAACGGTCGCCTGTGCCGTCGCCTTTCTCGACCCGCCTTATACAAGCGGACTGGCACCACCGGCGCTGATCGCCCTTGCCGCCGCCGGATGGCTCGCACCCGATGCGCTCGCCGTCGTCGAGATTGGGGCGCGCGAGCCATTCTCGCCGCCCGAAGCTTTCGCAGCGCTTGACGAACGCGTTTATGGCGCCACCCGCCTCGTCCTTCTGCGTCGCGAAGGCCGTGAGGGATGAGGGCGCGGATTGCGCCGACGCGCACCCTCGAGTTCGTTGTCACGTGCCGACGCTGTCGCTACGATCAGCTGCTCTCAGCGACGGGAACTACGCGCTATGCCAACGAGATTTATTGCCGACGATATGACGATCCATCGCCTTATCGAGCTGGAGGCGGGGTTCACGCCGATCATGGAATTTCTTCCGAGCTTGAGCCGGGATCTCCTCGACGAAAACCGGGCTTGGCTCGAGCCGGCGGCGCTCGATCCCGCGACCGGCATGGCCGTCCTCTGCTTCCAGTCCTATATTGTCAAGACCCCGCACCACACGATCCTGGTCGATGCCTGCATCGGCAACGACAAGTCGTTTCCGCACCGGCCGGCATGGCATCGCAAAAACGACAGCAATTGGATGCAGGCGCTCAAGGCCGCCGGCCTGACCGTGGACGACATCGATTTTGTCATGTGCACGCATCTGCACGGCGATCACGTCGGCTGGAATACGCGCCTTGAGAATGGCCGCTGGGTTCCGACTTTTCCGAACGCCAAGTACCTCTTTTCGAAGAAGGAATACGATTATTGGGAGGCGGTCGACCGGGAGACCCCGCTCGACCCGATGCGGGACAGCGTACTGCCGATCATCGACGCCAAGAAGGCGGAGCTGGTGACCAGCGACCACGCACTAAACGATCACATCAGGCTAATGCCGACCCCGGGCCACACACCCGACCATTTCGCGGTTTGCGCCGGGCGTGGCGGCGACGAGGCCGTGTTCACCGGCGATTTGATCCACTCGCCGATCCAGGGACGTTATCCGGAGTTGGTAATGCGCGTCGATTACGACCCGCAACAAGCGGTCAGCACTCGGCGAGCTTTTCTCGAGCGATTTTGCGACACTTCTACCCTGTGCTGCACGATGCATTTTCCGTCGCCGTCGGTCGGTCATATCAAGCGCTGGGGAGATGGCTTCCGATTCGAGCCGGCCAGCGGCTGAGCAAAAGGGAAGGCGCCGGCGGGCGGCGGTATGCTGCGGCGGTCTGCGGCAAAGACGCCACGTTCAGTCTTCTCGGGCATCTCATGTCCTCCCGCTCGTATCGGTTCACCAGTGAGGCAGTGAGACGGTGAGATGCCTCATAGCATGAGGCGCCTGATGCCGTCTTTCAGTACCGCCGTGTTGAAATTCAACAGCAAGCCTGTGCGAATTCCACTCAACTTCATATAAGTTAGCAGCTGCGCTTCATGGATCGGCAGCAGGCGCTCGACGGTCTTCAGCTCGACGATGAGCCGACCTTCGATCACGAGATCGAGACGATACCCGCAATCGAGCCGCACCGATTTGTAGGATACCGGCAAGGGAACTTGTCGGCGGAAAGCGATTTCGGCCTGCTTTAGCTCGAAACAAAGGCACTCTTCATAAGCTGATTCGAGTAGCCCCGGGCCCAGTTGCCGATCAACTTCAATGGCGAAGCCAATGAATTTTTCGGTCAAAGGATCATTTTCATGAAGGCTCGCCATACGACCGGTTTCTCGCTGTCTCACTGCCTCATTGTTTAAACCGCTGCTTCGGTGCAAGCATGACGGTGGCCCACGACGACAACACGCCGCCATTGCCGCGGGCGAGGGCGACCGCGCAGTCCTCGACCAGGCGAGCGATCGGGCCGCCTTCGCGTGACCTCCCCATCGAGCGCTTCTGGCTACCACAAGGGATAAATGTTTTTGTCGTCGTGCGTCCGCGTACGTTTTGACCGACGCAAGCGGGCGATACCGGCGATCCCCGACCCCACCAGAATGATCCCCGCCAGGATCCACCATTCCATGGGTTTTCTCCCTACTGGCCTCGCTGATGACCGGCAATCGCAGTCACCGCCGCCGTGACGCTCGGCAGCATCGCCTCGGCAACCGCGGCATTGCCAGCTTCCGAGATATGACACAGATCGATGTAAACAGGCTCCGTCCACGCGTCAAACAGCGCCGACAAATCGACCGCGTCCGCATGCGCGGCAAGTTCCGGGCACACTCGCCGCTCGGCAATGATGGCGTGGTAAAGCCGCATGCGCGATGCCGGGTCGTCGGTGCCGTCGCGCTCCCAGCGCTGTTCATCCGCGGATTTCCGCGCTTTGGTCGTGATCGCCGGCTGCCAGAAGAAGATTGGTACAAAGCCATACTCCCGCGCCAATGCGCGGACGAGGCGGAGATTTGCGGCGTAGACCGAGATCACCTCGCGGGCGAGGACGGTGAGATCGAGCGCCGACAGATCCGGCGGTGCAGCGGGCATCGGGCCGCGTAGCGGCAGCCCGGTCAGCTGTCGCAGCCGGCGCAGTGTGCGCGGGGCCGCAGCCATCGTCGCCGCAAGGATTAGATCACGACGGCGGTCGGGGAGCAGCAGATTGAATTCCGCGCGCCGGCGCGCCTCGTTTAGCAACGCATCGGCGCGGCCAGCTTGCTCGGCGCCCGCCATCTCATTGACGCCGTCGTAAAATAGGGCGATGTCGATCCGTTCGCCAGTCTTCAGCAATTGCTGCAACGTGATCGTCTCTTGCGTGCTGTTGTGCCCGAGCTGGCCGTAATTGGTTACGGCGACTGAAAGCCCGCGTTCACTCAGGCGCTGCGCCAACACCGCCGGGATCGTACGCTCGTCGCGCGCCCCCATTCCCATCATCGTCGATCCGCCAAGACACAAGATGCGAATCGGATCGGCAGCGGCACAACGCTCCCCCGGGGTCGGACGCAAGCCGCGCTCGTCGATTGAAAGATGGGCGCCGCGCACCGGTCGCTGCCACCACTCGACGTACGGCTTCCAGTCGACGCGAACAGCCCGATGGAATTCGTCGAAATATGATGCTGCCCAATCAGCCCCGACATATGCATCAGCAGCGGCGCTGCGGTCCGGCCGTGTCGGGCGACGATAGCGCAGCCAGCGGCTGCCGCGCCGCCATGCTTCGACGCCGAATTCGGTGACCACTACGACGAGCAGCAGAATCCCGACGACGTGCCAAAGAGCGATGACAAAGCGCAGCATCGGCTTCAGGGCATGCGTCGGATTGGGCTATGACCGGTGCGACGGGAGGTCATTTGCATCTCGCGTCCCAGGATGAAAGCGTTGATGATCGCGGCATTCGCGGGTTCGAGACAAGGAGATCGGCGATGAGCGCGCTCGACGACACCCATGATGCCGGCCGCCAAAGCTGGGTGGCCTCGGCAAATGGCCATAACGAATTTCCGATACAAAATTTGCCCTTGGGCGTCTTTAGCCCGCCAGGCGCTATGCCGCGCGGCGGTGTCGCGATCGGCGACATGATCTTCGATCTCGCTGCCGCACTTGAAGCGGGGCTTTTTTCCAGTGAGGCGGGGAAGGCAGCCGAGGCGGCGGCAGGTCCGGCGTTGAACCCGCTGATGGCGCTGGGTGCCGGGCCGCGGAGCGCTCTGCGCAAGCGGATTTCGGCACTGCTTGCCGCCAACAGCCCAGAGCGCGCAAGCGTGGAAGGGATTGCGGCGCGGTTGCTGCACCCCGCCGAGCAATGCTCTATGCATTTACCGGCG
>JAFAHP010000551.1 GCA_019237175.1 Alphaproteobacteria bacterium | reverse complement strand
GGGGTGTGCTCGAAATTGTACACCTCCTCCCATTTCAGTTCCATGTAGGCCGCGATCTGGTCTTGGGTGAAGACGTCGCCCTTTAACAAGAATGCGTGGTCGTGCGCCAATTCGCCCAATGCTTCGCGCAACGAGCCGCACACCACCGGGATGTCCTTCAACTCCTCGGGCGGCAGATCATAGAGGTTCTTGTCGATTGGGTCGCCCGGGTGGATCTTGTTCTGAACGCCGTCCAGCCCCGCCATCAGCATCGCGGCAAAGGCCAAATAGGGATTGGCCGCGGGATCGGGATAGCGCACCTCGACGCGTTTGGCCTTGGGGTTTGACACATAGGGGATGCGGCAGGCGGCCGAGCGGTTGCGCGACGAATACGCCAGCAGCACCGGCGCCTCGAAGCCGGGGATCAAGCGCTTGTAACTGTTGGTGGTTGGGTTGGTGAAGGCGTTGATCGCCTTGGCGTGGCGGATGATGCCGCCGATATAATAAAGTGCGGTCTCGCTCAGATCAGCGTAAAGATTGCCGGCGAAGAGCGTGTTCTCGTTTTTCCATAACGATTGATGGGTGTGCATGCCCGAGCCGTTGTCGCCCATCACCGGCTTTGGCATAAAGGTGACGGTCTTGCCGTATTGCTGCGCGACGTTCTGCGCCACGTATTTGTAGATCTGCATATGGTCGGCGGTGTCGACCAGGGTCGAAAATTCAAACCCCAACTCGGCCTGGCTCGGGGCGACCTCATGGTGGTGCTTTTCCACCTTGAGCCCCATATCGGCCATGACCGACAGCATTTCAGCGCGCAAATCGCTTTGGCTGTCGACCGGCGGCACCGGGAAATAGCCGCCCTTGACCGGTGGGCGATGGCCGGTATTCCCGTCGGGCAATTCTCTGTCCGAGACATAAGGCCCCTCGGTGCTGTCGATCGCATACATCGCACCGTTCATGCCGGTCTGATAACGCACATCGTCAAAGATGAAGAACTCGGCTTCGGGGCCGAAATAGGCGGTGTCGCCAATTCCTGACGCGACCAGATAGCGCTCGGCCTTTTTGGCGGTCGAACGCGGGTCGCGGCTGTAGGGTTGGCCGGTCAACGGCTCGTGCACATCGCAAAAGATGATCAGCGAGGTCTGCGCCGCAAACGGATCGAGAACCGCAGTCTTGCAATCAGGTACCAGCATCATGTCGCTGTCGTTGATCGCCTTCCACCCGGCAATCGACGAGCCGTCGAACATCACCCCGTCTTCAAGGAAACGCTCACTGAGTGTGCGCACATGGTGCGCCAGGTGTTGCCATTTGCCACGTGGATCGGTAAAGCGGAAGTCGACGTATTTGACTTCGTGCTCCTTGAGCAGCGCCATTACTTTGCCGGTGTCCGACATCTCTCGGGTTCCATGGTTGAGTTTACAATCGATCCTTAACGTTCTTGCTTGCCGACCTGCGGGCGGAGCGGACTAAATGATCGGCCCCCCAGCCTTCATATCGCATCCGGGCCGCGTTCTCCGGTTCGGATGCGGATCGCTTCGTCGATATTGGCGACAAAGATCTTGCCGTCGCCAATGCGGCCGGTATGGGCCGCCTGCTGGATGGCCTCAACCGCGCGCTCGACCATCGAATCTTCCATGACGACTTCGATCTTCACCTTGGGCAGGAAGTCGACGACGTATTCGGCGCCGCGGTAGAGCTCGGTATGCCCCTTCTGCCGGCCAAATCCTTTGGCCTCGGTGACGGTGATCCCTTGGATGCCGACAGCATGAAGAGCGTCCTTCACCTCATCGAGTTTGAAGGGCTTGATGATGGCCTCGATCTTTTTCATCGGCGTCGAATTTCTCCCGGGCGACAGCCGCTCGGCGCCACGCATAACCCATGCCAAAGCGGTTTTGGTGACGCGGCATGTGCACGATGCGGTGCAGTGGCCGGCCCATTGCCGGCCCAACAAGCACGTTATGCCGGTTTTCTAATCAATTTTCCCTTAGCGCGCAATCGACCCGCCGGACCCCGGCAGGTTTCCCAAAAACCTGCGGATGCGTTCAACCGCCTCGGCGATCGCCTCGCGGCTGTTGGCATACGAAAAACGCAGATAGCCCTCGCCGAACTCGCCAAAGCTCGTGCCGGCTATCGCTGCAACCCCGGCTTCCTCGAGCATTTGACTTTGCAAAGTTCGGGCATCGAGCCCGGTCCCGGTTACATTTGGAAATGTGTAGAAGGCCCCGCCGGGATTGGCGCAGCGGATACCGGGAAGGCCGTTCAGGGCCTCCACGATAAACCGGCGGCGCTCGGCAAAGGCGTCGACCATCTGCTGCACCGGGTCCCGCGAGCCGGTCAGTGCCGCGATCCCGGCGAATTGCGCGGCAGCATTGACGCAGGAGTGGCAATTGATCGCCAACCGTTCGGCCGCAGCAAACAGCGCCGGCGGCCAGATCCCATAACCAAGGCGCCAGCCGGTCATCGCATAGGTCTTGCTCCAGCCGTCGAGCAGGATCAGCCGGTCGCGGATCGACGGATAGCCGAGCAGGCTGACATGCTCGGCACCGTCATAAAGGATCTCGCCGTAGATTTCGTCGCTCAAGATCGCGACCTGCGGGTGGCGTTCGAGCCCGGCGATAAGCCGGTCGAATTCGGCGCGGGGTACCACGCCGCCGGTCGGATTAGCCGGGCTGTTGATGATCATCAGCCGGGTGCGGGGGGTGATTTTGTCCAGCACCTCGGCGGCGCTGAACGAAAAGCCAGAGCTTTCGTAGAGCGGGATCGGCACCGGAACCGCCCCAGAAAACCGGATGACGCTCTCGTAGATCGGAAAGCCCGGGTTCGGATAGAGGATTTCCGCACCCGGCTCGCCAAACATCAGGATCGCGAAAAACATCGTCACTTTGCCGCCGGGCACCACCAGCACTTGCGCCGGCGACACCTCAACCCGGTGCCGTCGATAGAGGTCGGCGGCGACCGCTTCGCGTAGCTGTGGGATGCCGTTTGCCGGAGTGTAACCGTGATGGCCGTCGGCGAGCGCTTTGCGGCCGGCGTCGACGATGTGCTGCGGGGTCGGGAAATCCGGCTGCCCAATGCCGAGATTGATGATCGATCGGCCCTGCGCAGCGAGCGCGTTGGCGCGGGCCAACACCTCGAAAGCGGTTTCGGTCCCGAGCACGCTCATGCGAGCGGCCATCTGCAACATATGCGTTTCCTCCATGCTTCGCGCCGGACACTAACGCCAACCGGCGAAAATGGCGATCGGATCAATGCCTGATCGTGATGCTCTGTCGGGAAGTTGGCTTGCGTGTTCGGTTCAAAGCGCAAGCCTGCGGTTTCTGGGTAAATTATCGGCTAAGGGCCTGAGCAAAGCCGGGTTTCGCACCGCCGGATCGCGCGTTTCGCGGTCCAAGGGTACACAGCCACGGCGAATGGCGATGTGAACCCATCGGACCGGCCGGTAAGTCGGTTCGCCGGCGCTGATGGTCCCGATCGACAACCTGTGGTAGCCCGTGCCGTTTACAGTATGATCGCGGTGGGAGACGG
>JAFAHP010000297.1 GCA_019237175.1 Alphaproteobacteria bacterium | reverse complement strand
TCGAATTGTATAAGCGGCATTTGGATGCGACCTGCCTGGGCCGGACCATCCGCCGCATGGCGGTCGGCGACGCGCGGATTCTGGCGGACGTCTCGGCCGCCGAGTTGGCGCGCCGCCTCGAAGGTGCCCGGATCGGCGCGTCCCGGCCGCACGGCAAGCATCTATTGGTCGATCTCGGACCACCGGGGTGGCTGACATTGCATTTCGGGATGACCGGTGCGCTCAAACATTTTACCGATAGCGAGCAGGATCCTCCCTACGACCGGGTGCGTTTCGATTTCGCGGATGGCCATCACCTGGCCTACATCGACGTCCGATTGTTCGGGCGGGTGGGGCTGACAGCCGACGCCGACGGGTTTATCGCGGCCGAGGGCCTTGGCCCGGACGCCCTCGATCCGCGCTTCGATTTTGCGGCCTTCGAGCAGGCCCTCGCAGGCCGAAAACGCGATGTCAAATCGCTGCTGATGGATCAGGAGGCGGTGGCGGGGATCGGCAACATCTACTCCGACGAGATCATGTTTCAAGCAGGGGTCAACCCGCGAACGCGGTGCGATCGGCTCGACACGGCTGCACGACAGCGTCTGTTCGGCCGGATCAAGGAGGTTTTAGAGACTGCCATCACGAGCGGGGCCGGAGCAGAGCGGCTCGTCGAGCGTCTCCCCGGTTCCTTCCTCATTCCACACCGCGAGAAGGGCGGACGATGCTCGCGCTGCGGCGGTGAGATTGCGAGAGCAAAATTCTCCGGCCGCACCGCCTACTTTTGCCCGCGATGCCAGCCCGAGCTCGCATGAGATGCGACATTGGTGTTCAGACCAAGCCACAAGCTTCACCCTCTCGTCTTGCCCCCTACTTTGCGACGGTCCGTCGGTGCTAAGCCGGGGTGGCCCCGCCATCCACAGGCCCCTGGCAGCCGGAATACACTAGAGACAGGTGCTTCAGCCGATCGGACCGCGTCCCACCCCCGCGCGACTTGGCGCGGCCCGAGAGACGCAGCGGCATCAGCCGAGCAGGAGGGATACCGGGATCATCAAGGCTGCCGCCTCGAGCGGCCAGGTCCAGCCTTCGGCGTAAAGCAACCCGCACAAGGCCAAGGTGAAGACGAGCAATACCGCCTGGCGCGGCTTAATGTCGATGCGGTTACGCTTGCAGTCGAACCCCTCGGCTCCTCAGGCGGCAACCCAGCTTAGATAATCCTTGCTAAGCGCAGCAACCGCCGCGTCGTAGAGGCGGCGGCCCGCTTCGGGTGTTGCCAAGCCGGGATTGGAACCGATTCGGCCGTCGGGAAAGTTGCGGCGGTAATCAACGGCATCCGTGTACTCGCCCGAGGGCGCGATCGGGGGATCGAGCGGCGCGGATTTGATCGCGTCCGGATAGGCGAATTGGGTGACGGCGACCTCACTCGGAGTGGCGTGGCTCCCCTCGGCGTTGCCATAAAGCTCCTTCGCAAGCTGCTGCACTTCGCGGTTCTGCCACCAATTTCTAAGCCGACATTTGACCGACTGGAGGTTAGCTCCCGCAGGCAGGCTGCGCGCCGCATAGATCTCGGAAAAGGCCGCGGTCACAGTGGCGATGTTCCCGCCATGGCCATTGACAAAATAAAAGCGTTCGAAGCCGTGTGTCGCCAACGACTCGACCATGTCGCGCAGGACGGCGATCAAGGTACTCGGCCGCAAGGTCATTGAGCCGGCGAAGCCGAGATGGTGCTGGGCCATCCCAACTGCGATCGTCGGCCCCACGAGCGCTCCGGCGGCTTCGCCCACACCGCGAGCGATCACCTCGGCGCAGATGGCATCGGTGCCGACCAGACCGATCGGTCCATGCTGCTCGGTCGAGCCTATCGGTAGGATGATGCCTCGGCTTGATCGAAGGTAAGCCTCGACCTCCACCCAGGTCTGCAACTGCAGCTGCATTTGCCTTCCCTATACGACCGATTCGCGCATCGCTTATCGAGCGCGGTTTGATACTAGCACGTACTTGCACGCCGGGAGTGCTGTGTTTGTCGGCTTAGGGCTCGATATGAAAAAATGCGGGTATTTTGCGGCGATACTCATGAAGCCAGCCGTCTACTTTGCCTGCTCGATGGCCC
>JAFAHP010000210.1 GCA_019237175.1 Alphaproteobacteria bacterium | reverse complement strand
ACCGGGGTCGGGGAGAACGACCTCAAGGTGCAGACGCCGCCAGGCGTGCGTGAGCCGCAAAACCGCCGCGTCGAGGTCATCGAGGGTGGTGCGCCACCGCCGCCACCGCCGCCGCCCGGACCACCGGGAGCGCCGCCGGCTCCCGGTTCGTAAAGCGGAGAGTGACGCAAACAAAGGGGCGCCCGGTTCGGCGCCCTTTTGTCATACCTCACACGGCACCCGTCCCGGGCGCGGAGAGCGTGCCCTGACGCTTAGTCTTAGTGGTTTCGCTGTGCAAAAGATAAGCCTGTCGTTGCGCGGACACCCGGACGACCGCCATGCCGGCGTTCCGGGGGGCGAAGCATCTCACGGAACGTCAATACGTACTGCTTGCCGGAGATTGCTTCCCTCGGGTCAGCCGGCAGCGTCGGCTGCCCCGGCGCCGCAATCACAGTTCAATTTATGCGGCTAATTCGCGAGCCAATATCTCAAATCGCCTCATAAGCCAAGCGACGGATTCTTTCGAGATTTCGCCCTTCGACCCGGATCAGCTTGGTGGAACCGGTGCGGCGTGGCGAATGCAGATCGCCCTCGTTGTAGATATACGCCATGCCGGGGGTCAGCCGGTACTCACGAACGAGGCGTACCCGGCCGGGTTTTTCTTCGGTTGCGGACTCGACCAATTGCCAATCGCTCATGATCGTTTCGCCTTGCGCTTGGCCGTAGATCGCCCAACTCGGGCCGTGGTCGTGCGGCTTGCTTTCCCGCGCGCCATGATTGACATGGGCGAGGATGCAAAAGCCGAGCTCGGGATCCTCATAAAGGACCTTGCGCTCGGGCACGCCGTCGCCGAGATAGGTGGCGATAAATTCTTTGTCCGTCAGCACTTGCTGAATCAGTCCGCACACCTTTTTGCGGCCTTCGACCCCCGGATTCGCGGCCAATGCGTCGTGACACGCAGCCGATAACTGTTCAAGTGTCTGGCCCATCAACCGACTCCTCGACCTCATCCGCATCACCGGATGACAACTCAGCCTAGCGCCGCGACCATCGGCGCACAAGCAAGACGGTCCGCGCGCGAGTTCCGGGCAAGTTCGGCCGCCTGCGGCGAAGCGCCCTTGACGAACGCTGCAGCAGGCCCCTACTGGCGCAAAATGCACGTTAAGTTGGCAATCAGAAAACAGCGAGGACGCGCGATGTACAGCCAGAGCGATCCTCAGAAGCAAAATCGGGAGGTCGCATCGACGCCGCGGACGTCGGGGCAGCTTGTATCGCGGGTGGTGCTGGCGGCGTCGCTGGGTCTGCTCGGGCTGTGGATCCTTCATCGCTTCGTCGCGGCACTCGCGTGGGCGGCGATCATTGCAATCGCGCTGTGGCCGCTCTATTGGCGGGCCGAGCGCGCCTTTCCGCCGCGCGGCCGGCGGATATGGCTGCCGCTGGCCGCAACCTTGCTTGTCGGCGGCGTGTTGATCGTGCCGCTTGTCTACGCCGCCGTGCAAGTGGCGCACGAGAGCGGCAGTTTCGTCCAGTATATCCAGCAGCTGCGCCATAGCGGACTGCCCGCGCCGGACTGGCTGTCGCGCGTGCCCGCGATCGGGCCGCCTTTCGCGGAATGGTGGAAGGGTAATCTGAGCGACCCCCAAACCATGCGCGAGTTGCTTGGCCGACTGTTCGCCCACGCTCCGGCCGATGTGGCGCGGGTGATCGGGATCGAGGTTATCCATCGGCTTGTCATATTCGGCTTTACGCTGCTGACCCTGTTTTTCCTGTTTCGCGACGGGGAGGCGCTGTGCGGTCAGCTGCTTGTGATCAGTCAGCGCATTCTGGGCTCGAGCGGCGAACGGGTCGCGCGCCACATGATCGGGGCCGTGCACGGCACCGTGACCGGTTTGGTTCTGGTCGGGCTTGCCGAGGGGGTCGTGATCGGCTTTGCCTATGCGGCGGCAGGCTTGCCGCATGTGGTGCCGCTCGCGGCGCTAACGGGCATCCTCGCGGTGATCCCGTTCGGCGCGCCGATCGCGTTCTGGGGGGCGGGACTGTATCTGCTGGCGAACGGCAACACCGGGGCGGCCATCGGGGTCGTCGGCTTTGGCTTGCTGGTCGTTTTTGTCGCCGATCATTTCATCCGCCCGGTTCTGATCGGCAGCGCCGCGCGGCTGCCGTTTTTGTGGGTTCTGCTCGGCATTCTGGGCGGTGTCGAGACCTTTGGGTTGCTCGGCCTGTTTCTCGGGCCGGTGGTGATGGCGGCGCTGATCTCGCTGTGGCGGGACTGGACAGGAGCCGCGGCGGTGGACGACGATGCGCTGGCAACGGCACCGCGGCGGTCACGCCCATTGTGACCCGACCCCGGCTTGCGGGGAGGGGAGAGGAAAGCGCTCCCAAGGCTCGACAGCCGCACCTTCGCGCGGCAGAATGATGCTATGGCAATCGGTATGGGTCATGTGCGCGGCCGATGCGATGCTTGCCTCTACGCAAAGGATGAAACGCTGGTCGCACCGAGTTCGCGTTCGGGGCACAGGTGAGACATTGGAGGATCCATGAAATACGTGTGCGACGCGCCAGGGGGGAAAACCTGGTTTCGGATCGAGACGGAGGCGGAAGCGGCGGTCGAATCCGATGCGATGCGGCACGCTGTCGAAAAGTTTTTTCGCAAGGAACAGGAAAAGGCGACGCAGACGTTCAAACCCCTGTCAACGGTGTATTTCGAGCAGGAAATCGGGCTGAAGGCCCACATCCAGCGCGAGATGCCGTTGTTCCTGACCTTGCGCGACGATGAAGGTACCGCGCTCGTCACCGCGATGCTGCCACCCGGAGGACACGACGATCGTACCTTCCGCCCAATCATCGTCGGTCTGGCCAACAGCGATCCCTATGTCGAGCATGCCGACGCGATTCGCGCGCTGGGCCAGCAATTTGGCATGGCCCTCGAACGTGCGCGCTGCTACCCCTATCGCCGCGACTGAGCGCCGGCGCGAATTTCGGCGCGTTTGAGGCACCCCGGCGAGCGGATCACCGTCGGCTCGCAGGCGCCTCGTGACGGCGGCCCTGGGGCCCGCCGGGCATGGCAGAGCGGGATCGCCTGTTCATCCGAGTGGGTTGGTGTTGCGCCATCCCCGGGATGACGGGTGAAGAAATCGAAAGCCGCAGGAGGCACGGGCCAACTTTATTCTGGCGTGGGATTGTGAAAGCTCGAGAGTATCGCACACGGCGGCGCGTTACGCTTCGCTCGAGGCGACCGCGATCATAAAAAA
This sequence comes from Alphaproteobacteria bacterium, assembly GCA_019237175.1. GTDB lineage: Bacteria > Pseudomonadota > Alphaproteobacteria > ATCC43930 > CGMCC-115725 > AP-15. The sequence goes on along the minus strand of JAFAHP010000210.1, from coordinate 10 downwards.
GTAATCGGAA